>DBEXQE010000029.1:0-1661 GCA_048167245.1 Christensenellales bacterium
AAAGACATCAAAGGCTTTACGCACGGAATAGGTTGGTGCGCGCCGCAACAGGGCGCCTGCAAGCTGTCGCTGAACGTTAAAGACGGTATTATCGAAGAAGCTCTCGTGGAAACCATCGGTTGCTCGGGCATGACTCACTCGGCGGCTATGGCAAGCGAGATCCTTCCCGGCAAAACGATACTCGAAGCGCTGAACACCGACCTTGTCTGCGACGCGATAAACACGGCTATGCGCGAACTGTTCCTGCAAATAGTCTACGGCAGAACGCAATCCGCTTTCTCGGAAGACGGGCTTCCCGTAGGCGCGGGACTCGAAGATCTCGGAAAAGGACTTCGCTCGCAGGTCGGCACCATGTACAGCACTAAGAAAAAGGGCGTAAGATATCTCGAAATGGCGGAAGGTTACGTTCTTTCGATCGCGCTCGACAAAAACAACGAAGTTTGCGGCTACAAGTTCGTTTCTTTGGGCAAGATGACCGACTTTATCAAAAAGGGTCTTACGCCTAACGATGCGTACGAAAAATCTATCGGTACTTACGGCAGATACTCGAAAGAGAGCGGCGCGGTCAAGCATATAGATCCCCGCACGGATAAGGAGGTAAACGACTAATGGCTCTTTTCGAAAGTTACGACAGACGCGAGAAGAAAATTCTCGAAGCTCTGAAAGAATACGGCATAAAGTCGATCGAAGAATGTAAGGATATCACGCTCAAAAAAGGCATCGACGTAGAAAAGATCGTCCGCGGAACGCAACCTATCTGCTTTGAAAACGCAGTCTGGGCGTACACCGTAGGCGCGGCTATGGCTATAAAGAAAGGTTGCAAAAAGGCAAGCGACGCGGCGGCTCAGGTAGGCGTCGGGCTTCAAAGTTTCTGTATCCCCGGCTCCGTTGCCGAAAACAGAAAAGTCGGTCTCGGACACGGTAATTTGGGCGCAATGCTTTTGAGCGAAGAAACAGACTGCTTCTGCTTTTTGGCGGGACACGAGAGTTTCGCCGCAGCCGAAGGCGCGATTAAGATCGCCGAAAACGCGAACAAAGTCCGCGTTAAGCCGCTCAGAGTTATACTGAACGGTCTCGGAAAAGACGCCGCTTATATCATTTCGAGAATAAACGGCTTTACCTACTGCAAGACCGAATTCGACCCCTACACCGAAACCGTTAAGGTTACGCAGGAAGTCGCGTTCTCCGACGGTCCGAGAGCGAAAGTCAAGTGCTACGGCGCCGACAACGTTCCCGAGGGCGTTGCGATAATGAAACTCGAAAACGTTTCCGTTTCGATCACGGGCAACTCCACCAACCCCACCCGCTTCCAGCACCCCGTTGCCGGAACTTATAAAAAGTGGTGCGTCGAGAACGGCGTCAAGTACTTCTCCGTCGCAAGCGGCGGCGGCACGGGCAGAACGCTCCACCCCGACAATATGGCGGCAGGTCCCGCTTCCTACGGCATGACCGACACGATGGGAAGAATGCACTCCGACGCTCAGTTCGCAGGCTCTTCTTCCGTCCCCGCTCACGTGGAAATGATGGGACTCATCGGCATGGGCAACAACCCCATGGTCGGCGCAACGGTAGCCGTTGCGGTGGCAGTCGAAGAAGCGATGAAGAAGTAATTTAAGTACAAACTATACAAAAAAACGACCCGTTTCGGGGTCGTTGTTTTG
>DBEXQE010000030.1:0-1838 GCA_048167245.1 Christensenellales bacterium
ACCCTGCCGCACGGACCGAGCCCGCCTATCATTTTGCACTCGTCGCGCGCGCCTATCTGCCGCAGTTCTATTCTCATGCGGAAAGCCGACGCGAGTTTTTTGACGAGTTCGCGGAAATCGACCCTGCCTTCGGCGGAAAAGTTGACTATTAGCTTGCTCTCGTCGAAAGTATATTCGACGTCTACGAGTTTCATCGCAAGTCCGCTCTTTTCGATAAGGTCGGCGCAAGTGCGCATGGTGGACTCGTATTTGCTCTCGAATTTTTGCATTTTAGCGGTGTCTTCGTCGGTCGCGATCCGCAGGATCGGCTTCAACGTACCGATAATCTTGTCCTGCTCGACTTCCGTCGGGAGCATAGCCACGTTGCCGTATTCCGTTCCGCGCGCCGTTTCCACGACCACGCCGCCGCCGAGCGTATATTCGTGTTCGCCCGCTTCGAAATAGTACGTTTTGGGATTTTTTCTGAATTTTATTCCGACCACTTTCGGCATATTATCATCTCCTTTATTTTACTTGTACTTTGCCTTTAATTTCGCTATCGAAAACAACAGCTCGTCGGTAACGCTTACGGGGTTTCCGTTCAGTTTTATGCGCTTTTTCGCGTTGTACAGCGCGGGCATTATCTCGACCGTCGCACCGAGCGAGTACTCCGCCGCGAGTTTTTCTATCTCGCCTTTCAGGCTCCCGCACATGAGCGCTCCGCCGCAATGGAACGCCATTATATCCCTGAAAAGTATTTCGAAAAATTCGACCGTTTCGGACAGCCTGTCCTTGTAATTCAGCACGCGCGCCGCGTTTGCCAGCACGTTTTTCGAGCTTTTCAGCGTCAAAAGCACCGTCAAAGCGTTGTCGAACGCCCGCGCGTAACCGTCGTCGGTCATCATTTTAACGCAGTAATCGAGAATTCCGCGCGACACGGACACGGCAAGCTCCGCTCTGTCGCTTTGCGGGTACTCTTGCCGCATCGCCGCATACAGACTTTCCCGGGAAAACACGGGCGGCGTTATCTGCCTGCACCGCGACACGACGGTCGACAGAAGCGAACTCTTATCCGTCGCGTTGATCATGAAATACGCGCTGTCGGGCGGCTCTTCGAGCGTTTTAAGGAGTTTGTTCTGACAGGACGCGTTCATCGTTTCGCCGTAGTCTATTATATAGAACTTTTTATCGCCTGCGGTCGGGCGGTAATACAGCGTGTCCGTTATCGCGTCGATATCCGCCGTAAGCACCGTTTCGCGCGCTTTGCCGCTCTCGTCGGGCGCGGGAAAAATTTTCACGTCCGCATGCAAGCCGTTCCGCGCTACAAGCCCGCTCTCGGAATTCTCGTCGCCGAATACGCACAGCGCGGCAAACGCTCTCGACAAAAGCGACAGGAGCAGTCTGTCGGGCGATAAAAACAAATACGCGTGGGAAATATTCCCCGACGCAAAATCGTTTTTAAGTTGCGCGTACGCGTCGGTACTCAACGCGAGCGACGAAAAAGCGGGACTTTCCATCAGAATTTATGACTTTCCTCTACATTCAGTACGAATACCGTCGCACCGCCGACGACTATTTCGCTCTGGACCGTTCTCGGCAATGCGTACGTGTCCACCACGGGCGCGGTCTTATGATATTTCTGTCCGTGCGTCGTAACGCGCAGTATTTCGAGCGCGGCGGCTTTGTTCTCGTCGTGAACGGTCGTGATGAGCGTCGTCATTCCGCTGCGCATAAAGCCGCCAGACGAACCTATCTTCGTAACGTAAAATCCGCCGTCCATCAACGCTTTCGTAACTTCGCGCACGTCCGAGTCGTGAAATATCGCCATTATCATTTTCATAATAAAGCGCCCCGTTAAA
>DBEXQE010000031.1:0-2056 GCA_048167245.1 Christensenellales bacterium
ATGTGTATCGGTTATTTGATTGGAATCGATTCGATAACCGTGAATAGTACAAGCGGCGGGAGTAAACGTACCATGTCTAAAAAAAGCGAACTTAAACGCGCTGTTGCCGAGAGCGAAGAAGAAATCGAAACGCTCGAAAAAAAGCGCGCGCGCAGTCAATCGGCAATTCTCAAAGCGATAATCGAAAACCAAAAGCCGAACGACGTGGACGTTGAGTATTTCAAAACGTTTACGGCTCTTATCGACGTGGAGCGCGAAAATTTGCGCAAGCTGTATGCAGAGCTTGACGATTTGAATTAGTTCGTTGTACTACTTCGCGGGGGGGGGCAACTATTTGCTCACCCTAAGGTCTTTGCTCAAATGTTAATGTGCCCCGCGCACGGAAGAGGTTGCAATCGGAATCGAAACGCTTTTTTGCTATTCGGTTTTTTTGTTGCGTAAAAGGAGTTTTGAGTTATGGAACGTATTCGCAGTATTTTTTCGGCACATAAGCGCATACTTGTCGCTATTGTCGTGTTGTGCTGTTTTGCGCTGTCCGCGCTTTGCATGTTGCCCGTTTTCGCTATCGGCGATACGGATGCGGGCGGCGGTTCGCAAACCGAAGTAACTACGCCGCAAAAAGCGGTCGCAAAGCCGTTGCACGACTATATCGACTTGAAAGTTACAACTCCCGAGAACCTTTTCGTGTACGCGGGCGCAACGACCGTCGGACAGCTGAAAAACAATCTCACCGTAACGGGTACGTATTATCCGAACCCGAACGTGCAGAATACCGCAACGGCTGTATTGTCGCCGAGCGAGTATGTGTTGATGAAAGCCGACGGCTCGCCGATAGATAAAGCCGATAATGAACCGATCGAAGATTCTGCGGGGGGGTACTACTTTAACATATCGCGTTGAAAGCGGTAGCGCTTCCGCGTCGACGGGTACGATTTCGGTAGCGAGTACGATACCGTCGTACAATAGTTTTACTATCGGATTGAAAGAAGGCGTAACCGCAATAGAAAACTTATTCGGCGAGTCTCCTTACAATAAAGAATACCTTGAAAAAGTCAAAGATTTGCTCGTTGTAAAGAGCGGGGAAAATATTATTGCGAATAAAGAATTGTATTCGCTCAGTCCTGCCAACAGAAACAATGGGAAGATTACTTTTTTTGTTATGTATAATGGCGCTGCTGGTGTAGAGGCAACAAGCGAAAAAGATATACCGTTGGTTGATCCAGTTGTGTCTTCGGTTTCGTTGAACGTAAGTCCCGAGCTTATTTACGACGGCGGTTATTACCGCTATGAAAAAGACGGCATTAAGTATTCTGCGTTTACGAAAGGCAGAACACTGAACGATGCCGAAACTTCTACGGGTTTTAAGCAACGTCTCGCACTTTCTCTTACGTACGCAAGCGGAATTACAATGTCGTGCAGTCTTGAAGATTATCAGTCGCACGGCATTACGAGCGTTTCCGTTACTCCCGAAACGTTGGGTAGCGACGATTATCAAACTATTTCCGCAACGGTAGCTTTCGGCGGCAGTTCCGAACCGGTGAGCGTTACGCTTCCCGTCGAAAACGTTTTGCCCGTAAAAATAGACGTAACTGCATTTGACGGCGTGAATATCGTAAATAACGTGTATGGTGATGAAATAAATTCCGACGTAAGTCTTGATAAAGGCAAATTCGATTTGACCTTTATCATGAACAACGAAAATATCGAGCAATTGTCAAAAGCGGAAGGCAGTTCGGCGGAAGGCGCGTTTACGGTTGAAAATACGCTTTTGCCTCCGGGTGAAACGAATACGGATAAATATTCGAAAGACGTTGTGATCAGAAGTACTCGCGATAAGTCTGTTACAACAACGATAGCTTTTCCTAATGTAAAATTTATAGAAATAACGGAATTTGTCTTTGACGAAGTCGGATTTAGCAACCAACAGCAATATATGACAGACCTTGATTTGTCGGGTTTGTCCGTTACGGCAGTTACGGCAAATAGCGTCCTTAAAGTAAATTTATCCGAGTATAAACAGTGGTGCAGTTACAAATTTGTTTATTCATATCTCAGA
>DBEXQE010000032.1:0-6406 GCA_048167245.1 Christensenellales bacterium
AAAAATGCGGAGGTTAGATAATGAAATCGGGCATAGAAATAGCGGCTCAGATGTATACGGTCAGGGAGTATACGAAAACGGAGAAAGATATTGCCGCTACGCTTGAAAAGATAAAAGAAATAGGGTACGACTGTATCCAAGTTTCGGCATTCGGTCCTTGTCGACCCGAATTTTTGCGCGACGAGCTTCAAAAAAACGGTTTGACCGTTTGCGCGACGCACGTTCCGTATCAAAGGATCACGGAAGACACGGATAACGTAATAAAAGAGCATAAGATAATAGGCGCGAAGTATGTGGGACTCGGATACAGGGAAACGAGAGATCCGGAATTCGTCAAAACGGTCCTGTCGGAGTTGGAGCCTGCGGCGAAAAAGATAAAAGACGCAGGGCTTCAATTCGTTTACCACAATCATAATTTGGAATTTCTGCGGCTCGAAAACGGGAAAACGGCAATGGAATATTTTCTCGAAAACACGGGAGACGAATTCGGACTTCTGCCCGACGCGTATTGGTTGCAGTATGCGGGGCTGTCTCCCGTCAAGTTCATAACGGACAACGCAGATAGAATAAAAGTAATACATTTCAAGGACATGAAAGTCGGCGAAGACGGCGCGCCGCAAATGGCGGAAGTGTTCGAAGGCAATATGGACTACCGCTCCATATACGACGCATGCGTGAAATGCGGAGTAGAGTACGTCGCCGTCGAACAGGATAACTGTTACGGCTTGGATCCGTTCGAGTGCTTAAAGCGCAGTCGCGACAACATTAAAAATATTTTGGGCGTTTAGAAAAAGGAGTTTTCGGAAATGGAAAAAGTAAAATTCGGCATTATAGGCGTCGGAAACATGGGAATGAATCATCTCGCGTCGTTCCAAAGCGGGAAGATCGAAAACGGCATAGTTACGGCTATTGCCGATCTGGACGAGAGAAAGATAGAAGCCGCCAAGAAAAATCATGCGGGCGATTACGTTTGCTACCGCTCGGGCGAAGAACTTATCGACAAAGCCGACGTAGACGCGGTAATAGTCGTCGTTCCGCATTACTCTCACCCCGAACTCGTTATCCGCGCGCTTAAAAAGGGACTTAACGCGATCTGCGAAAAGCCCGCGGGCGTATACACGAAACAAGTCAAGGAAATGAACGCGGTCGCCGAAAAGAGCGACAAGCTGTTCACGATGATGTACAATCAGCGCACGAATCCGCTGTACATAAAAATGCACGAGCTTGTGCAAAGCGGCGCGATAGGCGAGATACGTCGCGTGAACTGGATAATAACGAATTGGTTCAGAACGCAGTTTTATTACGACTCGGGGGCATGGCGCGCTACCTGGAAAGGCGAGGGCGGCGGAGTGCTGATGAATCAGTGTCCGCATCAGCTCGACCTGTTGCAGTGGATATGCGGCATGATGCCGAGCAAAGTGCGCGCGTTCTGCCACTTCGGCAAATGGCACGATATGGAGACCGAAGACGACGTAACGGCGTATATGGAGTTCC
The DNA here is from genome assembly GCA_048167245.1 of Christensenellales bacterium. Taxonomy (GTDB): domain Bacteria; phylum Bacillota; class Clostridia; order Christensenellales; family Pumilibacteraceae; genus RACS-047. The sequence goes on from DBEXQE010000032.1 coordinate 1,495, forward strand.
CGAACGGAGCTACGGGCGCGTTCGTAACGTCTACCGCGGACGCTCCCGGAGACAACAGGTTCGAAATTCTCGGAAACAAAGGAAAGCTCGTCTGCGAGCATGACGAACTTACTTTCTGCAAGCTCGACAAAGATCTGCAAGATCATATAAAGACTACGCGCGTCGGATTTGCGTATCCCGAGTATACGACTGAAGTCATTCCGCAGAGCGGCGACAATCCGCAACACGTAGGGATAATAAACAATTTCGCGAACGCGATCTTAGGGCTCGAACCGCTGTACGTAGACGGCAAGGAAGGTTTGAAGTGCGTGGAGCTTATAAACTCGATGCTTCTGTCGTCTTGGCTCGACAAAACGGTCGAATTGCCCGTGGACGACGAAATATATCTGAAAGAACTGAATAAGCGCGTGGCGACGTCGAAGCTCAAAACGGTCGAAGACAAACTTATAGACAATTCTTCGTCGTTCGGCGGTACCAAATAACGGGGACGGAGATAGGGGTCATGAGCGACAAAAAATACGACGTGATAGTCGCCGGCGAATATAAGTGTCTCGTAAAAGATGTGAATATAGCGAAATTACAAGAAAAAAGAGCGGCTCTTTCGAAGTCGCTCTTTTCGGTAGACTATTTTTTCATCTGGCTCTTTTGCTGACAGAACTTGTCTTTCGCCTTTTGAACTTTCGCGCTCGGCGCGGGATCGGTGGGGTACATGTTGCGTTCGTTCATGTAAAGGAACGCGTCGAACTGATCCTTTGCGCACTCGGTAAGCTGACTGCCTACGAGCGAGCGCAATTTTTCGCAAGAAACTTCGCACAGCGCCGTTCCGTAGAGCTTGACGAGCGATTTGTGGCTCGACAGCACGTCGGAAATTATCGCCTTGTCGTCGAGCTTCGTCATGTCCTGAGCGAACTCGGCGGAGCTTTTCGTGTGCTTCGTCGTAGCTTTTTGCGTGTTTTTCGCGCAGTTGCACGCCGCTCCTTTTGCAGGAGCCTTGTTTTGCGCGCTTGCGGACTTAGCCGCGGGTTTCGATGTTGCGGGTTTGGTTGCCATCTTAAAAAATCTCCTTTATAAAATTATTCGTGCGAATTAAGGTATTTGAGCAACGCTTCGAATCTTTGTCTGTGATTGTTCGCGTATGCGCCGAGCTTCGATTTCAGCGTGGGGTCGGTCGCCTGAGTCGAGTAAAACAGGCACTTGCGGTAGCTCAGGTTTTCGCTGTCGAGAAGTTCGGACAATTCCTGTAAGTTCTTGCTCGTAAGTTTTTGGGACATAAGGTGTAAAGCCTCCTTGATAAATTTTGAATTACTCCGATTATCGCCGTTTCGCCGTTTTTTATACGCGTAAAAAACGATTGTGCGAGAAAAACTTGTTTTTATTATTTTTACGTGCTATAATTGACTCATGGCAAAGATAACCGACATAAAACCGCAGACGAATTATAAGTCGCGCGTGAGCGTATTTTTGGACGGCGAATTCGCGTGCGGACTCGACGCGTTTACGGCGCAGAAGAACAGGCTCAAAATCGGCGACGAATTAGAGCGCGAAGAACTTATCTCTATTCAGCGCGAATCGGAATCGCAGACTATGTTCGAAAAGTGCGTCGACTATATAAATATAAGAATGCGCACCGAACGCGAAATAAAAAATTACCTGCAAGACAAGGGTTTTATAGGCGAGATACAAGACGAGATAGTAGGCAAGCTGAAAGAATATTCGCTTATAGACGACGCGCGTTTCTGCGAAGTATTCATTTCGTCGCACCGCAGATCGTGGGGCGTAAAGCGGCTCAAAATCGAGCTGAAAAGGCACGGGGTATCCGACGAAGATATTGCCGAAGCTATGGAAAACAGCGAGCCGCAGTACGAAGAAGCGCTCGCCGCCGCCGAGAAGTTCTGCCAAAGTAAAGAGCGTTACGACAGAAACAAACTCTACGCGCACCTGTATTCGAAGGGCTTCGATCACGATTGCATTTCGTACGCCTTGCACGAGTATGAAGAAACGCTCGGCGACGAAGAATAAATATAGAAACGGTAATAAAAACAAGGAGATAATATAACTATGTCAGACGTAATTTTCCCCGACGGGATAAAGGCGGGGCACTACGACAACGGAAGAACGGGCGTAACCGTTATTATGTGCAAAGACGGAGCCGTAGGCGGCGTGGACGTGCGCGGGTGCGCTCCCGGGACGCGCGAAACGGACTGTCTGCATTCCGAAAAGGCAATGGACAGCATAAACGCGATAGTGCTTACGGGCGGCAGTGCGTTCGGGCTAGGTAGCATAGACGGCGTTATGCAATACCTGCGCGAAAAAGGTTGCGGACACGATATGGGCGTTATAAAAGTTCCGCTCGTTTCGGGCGCGGTCATATACGACCTTAAAGACAAGTACGAATTTCCGACTGCCGAATACGGCTACAACGCGTGCGTAAACGCAGACAAGGGCGGAGAGTTCAAACGCGGCGCGATCGGCGCGGGAACGGGCGCTACGGTGGGCAAAATAACGGGACTTACGGGTGCGATGAAAAGCGGTATTGGCGCGGCTACCGTAACGCTCGGGAACGTGTTCGTAACCGCCGTAACCGTCGTAAACGCCGTAGGAGACATTTACGATCCCGATACGGGCAGGATAGTTGCGGGCGCAAGACTTCCAAACGGCGCGTTTCTGAACACGAAAAACTTCGTGTTGAGCGGCGAGATAATAAAAGCCATGCGGGGCGGCAACACGACGCTTTCGTGCGTCATGACCAACGCGAAACTCGATAAACTTCACTGCAACAAGTTGGCGTCGATAAGCCACGACGCGTTCGCGCAGTGTATCCGTCCCGTTCATACCGATTACGACGGGGATACGATTTTCGCGCTGTCGAAAGGCGAAGAAACCGTTCCCGATTTTACGATGCTTTCGATAATGGCGGTCGAAGCCGTAAACAAGTCTATTTTGGATATTTTTAAGTAATTTTGTTGCTTTTTGACGTAAAGGGCGGGTAATATGACAGGCATAGATATCGTGGAAATAGAGCGGATCCGCGAAAAATCGACAAACGAAACGTTTTTAAGGTCGGTTTTTACCGAAAACGAACTCGAATATTTTTCGTCGCGCGGTAAAAAAGCCGAAACGCTCGCGGGAATGTTCTGCGCGAAAGAAGCCGTGGCGAAAGCGCTCGGCACGGGGTTCCGCGGATTCCGCCCGAGCGATATAGAGATTTTGCACGATTCTCTCGGCGCGCCGAAAGCAAAGCTGCATAGCAAGGCGGCGGAGCTTTTGGGCGATAGGAATATCCACGTTTCCGTTTCGCATTGCAAGGAGTATGCGACGGCTGTTTGCTTTATCACGGCAGGTGAAATATGATAAACGTTTTATCCGTAAAGGAAGTGCGCGAAAACGAAGCTCGCGTTATGCAAGGCGGCGTAACCGAAGACGAACTTATAGAGCGGGCGGCTGAAAAACTCTGCTCGGCGGTTTGTTCCCGCGCGGGAAAAGACGAGAAAATTCTCGTTTTGTACGGCGGCGGAAACAACGGCGCGGACGGACTCAGCACCGCGCTTATGCTTAAAAAGCGCGGCTATTTGGTCGAAATACGCGCCGTTTCGCAAAGAAAAAACGGGCGAGTGCTGTCGCGCGAAAAACTCTGCGCGGAAAGCGGGATCCCCGTCGTTTCGCTCGGAGCGGATCTCTCCGAGTTTTCGGTAATTGTCGACGCTATGCTCGGGGTCGGACTTGATAGGGAGCTTTCGGGCGATATAAAGACGGCGGCGGAAAAGGTCGACGTGAGCGGCGCGTACGTTATATGCGCGGATATTCCGACGGGGCTGAACGCCGATAACGGGATCGTTTCGGGCGCGTGCGTAAAAGCCGACGAAACCGTTACTTTTTCGTGCTACAAGACGGGACTTCTGATAAACGACGCGAAAAGATACTGCGGGAAGATCGACGTTGCGGATATCGGCATAGACTGTGCGTCGTCGAGCCGCTTTTTCGAAGAAAAGGATATCGTTCTCAAACCGCGCGACCCGTCGGGGCATAAGTACGACTACGGCAAAGTCGCGGTAATGGGCGGTTCGCCGAAAATGCCTGGCGCGGCGCTGATGGCGTTCGAGTCGTCGGTGGCGTCGCTTAAAAGCGGGGCGGGGCTTAGCGTTCTGTGTGTTCCCGAGAACATGGCGGCGGCGTATCAGTGCAGAGTAAAGGAGAGCATGCTCGACTTTATCGCGTCGGACGCGGAAGGCATGGTTTTCGACAAAGCGGGCTTGGAGCGCGTTATAAAGAAAACTTCCTGTTTAGCCGTAGGTATGGGCATGGTCCCGAACGACGACCTTTACAAAATTATCGGATTTCTGTGCGAGAACTTCGGCGGAACGCTCGTTCTGGACGCGGGCGCGCTCGGCGCACTGGTCGGTAGGACGGACGTTATAAAGAGCGCGAAATGCAAGGTGATTTTAACGCCGCACGTCGGCGAGTTCGACAGGCTTTGCGGCGGGGACAAAAAGGATCTTCCGCGGAGAGTAAAGGAGTTTTCCGCCGAGCATAACTGCGTAACAGTTTGTAAGGGCGCGGTGAGCATTGTTTCCGACGGCAAAAACGTGCTGTTTTGCGATTTCGGAACGCCCGCGCTGTCGAAAGGCGGTTCCGGCGACGTTTTAAGCGGAATAATTGCCGCGCTTTCGGTGCGTTACGATCCGCTCGACGCTTGCGCGTACGCCTGTTACTTTTTGGGGCAAGCCGCCAAACGCGCGGAAAAAGATCTGTCGCCCGACAGCGTTATTGCGAGCGATATAATTATAAGAATTTAACGTCTGCGCGTGTACGCGATACCCGCAAGACGTCATTTCGAGCGAAGTCGAGAAATCTCTCCGAATTATCTGTATAAGTAATTAAGCAGCGTTTATTCGACGCTTTTTTTTGTATATTT
>DBEXQE010000033.1:0-1594 GCA_048167245.1 Christensenellales bacterium
CGCTCTTTTTCGTAAACTTTTTTTTCTTTTTCCGAGCGAAAACCATCAACTATTTCTCCCTTTAAGACACAAGCCTACTTACACGTTGGCAACTTTTTTCGCCCAAGCGATGTCGGAAAACGCTTTTTCGCGTCCGCTCATATACTTATCCAAGGAAATTTTTCTTACGTGAACCAAATCGAACGGATCGCCGCGAAGAACAGAGCTGTCATCGAGTTGCGTGCTCAAAATCAAACCGTCGGCGAGATCGGGGTGCTGTTTGACCCATTTGTCGAGTATGCTTCCGTCGGCAATGGTCGTGCCTTCCGAACGAACGGCTTCCCAAACGCTTCTTCCGTAATAAGAAAGCGAATTAAACTGCTCGTCGGTAAACGTATAATTATACGGGCGCAACAAACCGTTATTGAGCGAAAAATCGCAAAGCGATTGATTCGTGTGCGTATAGCGCAAGAATAATTTCGCCGCGTCTTTATTCTGAGACATCTTATTCATACAAACCGTAGATCCGCTGAACGTAGAATAAAATACGTGTTCGTCGTGCGTTTGATCTTCAAAGCCCGCTCCCATATGCTTGAATTTAGGTATAGGCATATAACGGAAATTGCGTTTGCCGTAGCCGTAATTCGAACCGTAGCGTTCCATTTCCTTAAACGTGCCCTTCGCTTCGTTTTCCCACCAGCCGCCTTCTATAAGCATAGCGATCGGCTTATCCGTTTTACAACTGAGAATAAACTTATTTTGAGCTCCCAAGTGCGAAGTTCTGAGTTCGAAAGATTCCGACGCGAAATTGTCTACGTTGCTGCAAATATCGTATATCGCTTGATAAACCGCTTTCTGACCGGGTCTTTGAGCAAGTTTATTCGCGTTTTGATACGTAATATCCGTATCCGAATAATCGTCGTGCCCTTTCAAAGTATAATACATTTCGTATTGATTCGCGCCGTCGTAGCTTGCCACCATAGCTTTCGCGAGTCCCGTGCGATAGCTCGGGTGCTCTCCGCTCCAAATAAACGGTATAATGCCTTTTTGGCGCATAACGCTCATTAACGTTACGAAATCGGACCAGATGGCGGGCAAACCGTCGTCGTACGTGCCTTTCTTGCCGTCGGGACCCCATTTATCGTCCTCATTGCCGGAAATGCCGTCGAGACCTTTGTAGCCCGACAAATTAAACAAATTGTATTCTTCGAAAAGATCTGCGTCGTAAACTATACCCGACGTAGCCAAAACGTAAGGAATAAAATAATATTTATCGTCTTCGGTTCTGTATAAGTCGCGGAAATGATCGTTTATGATTTTGCTTTCGATCGTTTCTCCGTTATCGAACGCTTCGTCTCCGACGGTAACAACGTCGGTAATATCTTCTATGTAACCGGCGTCGATCCAATCGAACGGGCAGTTACCGCCTTGAAGAAAATACAGATCGTCGCGCGAAGTCGGCATACTTTTCGCCAAGTCCGCATCGCTCTGCGATTTATCTATAAGCGGATCGACTACAACCTGATATTCGGGATAATCTTTTTCGAATCTCTCTATTACGGGATACAACCATTTTTCATCGATACCCTGCGAGGATACCGCAACGTAAATCTGC
>DBEXQE010000034.1:0-1751 GCA_048167245.1 Christensenellales bacterium
GTTGTCCGCAATTATTTGATATAATATAAGTACAAACAATATGGGAGATCATTGAATATAAATGGAAAAGAGTAAAAAAGTTATGCCGAAAGGCGATCTTACGGCGGAAGAAAAGGAAAAAGCTCTCGAACTTGCCATTGCGCAAATCGAAAAGCAGTACGGCAAAGGTTCGATCATGAAACTTACGGATAAGTCGTCGAACGACGTCGAAGTCATCTCGACGGGCTGTCTGTCGGTCGATCTGGCCGTCGGGATAGGCGGTTTGCCGCGCGGAAGGATCATCGAGATCTACGGACCCGAGTCGAGCGGTAAAACGACCCTGTCGTTGCACGTTATCGCCGAAGCTCAGAAGAACAACGGTAACGTCGCGTTCATAGACGCGGAACACGCGCTCGATCCGAGTTACGCTCAGAAGCTCGGAATAGACTTGTCAAGGCTTTACATATCGCAGCCCGATAACGGCGAACAGGCGCTCGATATCACCGAATCGCTCGTCCGAAGCGGCGCTATGGACGTAGTCGTAATAGACTCGGTCGCCGCGCTTACTCCGAAAATCGAGATCGACGGCGAGATGGGCGAGAGCCGCATAGGCGCGCATGCAAGGCTTATGTCGCAGGCTATGCGTAAATTGACCGCGGTAGGTTCGAAATCTAAAACGTGCATTATATTCATAAACCAGTTGCGTGAGAAAGTCGGCGTTATGTTCGGTTCGCCCGAAGTTACCACCGGCGGTAAAGCGCTTAAATTCTATTCGTCCATTCGTCTCGACGTGCGCAGGGCGGATCAGGTAAAGGACGGAACGAATATAGTCGGTAACCACACGAAAGTCAAAGTCGTAAAAAACAAGTTGGCTCCGCCGTTCAAGACCGCCGAGTTCGATATAATTTTCGGCAAGGGAATTTCGCGCGAAGGTTGCATAATAGATCTCGGCGTTCAGTTCAAGATAATAACGAAGAGCGGCTCGTGGTTCAGCTATAACGACGAACGTCTTTGCCAGGGCAGGGAAGCGTTAAGGACCATGCTCGAACAGAACAAAGAACTTGCCGCAGAGATCGAAGGCAAAATAAGAAGCATGGCAAGCGAAAAATCGGACGAGTTGTTGCCGTCGGAAGCCGAAGAAGAAGCGCCGGATGAAAACTCCGCGGAATCGCTCGGAACGTCGGAAGAATAACGGACGACTTTTTACTTGACTTTTGCGCAGGTATAATGTATCATAAAAACAGGCATATTCATATATGTCGTTTTCTCGATTTTACGTCGGCTTCGTAATTGCGAACTTTCGGGGTCGGCTGAAAAAAATTATTCAATATAGCAAAAGGAGAATCACAATGAACGGTTTGGTAACTGTTTACGGATCGATTCTTCCTGTATGGGCCGGCATTTTGATGTTGGTAGGCGGTTTGATTTTAGGCGCGGGCGTCGGGATCTTCGCATATATGCAGCTTACCAAGAAAAAAATGGGGAATGCCAAGCAGTTGGCAAACAAAATGGTGGAAGATGCCATTGCCGAAGCAAAGACTCTGAGAAAAGAAGCAATTTCCGAGTCCAAGGAAGAGATCCATAAACGCGAAGTCGAATTCGACAGACAGATGAAAGATCGCAAAAACGAGATTCAGCGATCCGAACAAAGAATTCAACAAAAAGAAGAATCTCTCGACAGAAAGGAAGAGACGCTGGATAAAAAGATCGAAGCTCTCGACTTGACGAAAGAAAATCTGAAAAAGCGCGAAGAAGAGATCAACGCAAAGAAA
>DBEXQE010000035.1:0-3357 GCA_048167245.1 Christensenellales bacterium
GGTTTTATATCGGCTTCCCAAGGTATACCGTCTTTGTCTACGGTACGAAGCAGATAAGAGTTATAACGGCTTATTTTGCCGTCATTGTCCCGTTGTTCTTCTTCGGAAATAATAAGCTCGGCTTTGTCCGATACGTTGAAAACAAAGTTTAACGGCTCGTAACCGCCTTTATCGGGCGGGGTAAAGTCTATCTTTGTTTCCTTGCCTTGCAGTTCGCCTTTGAGTACATAGGCGAAATACAAACTGCCGTCTTCGGTCTTGTACTGATTGCCCATTTTGTCGTTGATTGGCTCGCGCACTACATAAAGTTTCTTTTCCGTCGTTTCCGTGTTCGTCGTAGCCGTTGCCGTTCCGTTTTTTTCATTTGCCATTTTGATTTACTCCCTTGGGCATTTCCTATACGCCCGTTTTTATTCCGTTAGCTTTTGTCAGCTCGGTGGACGGAGAGTAGAGCAAGGAGCAACCCTACAATCCGTTTCGTCTTAATTCTCAAAGACTCGTCAGCACCGTTATCGGTGCCGACTATTCTTCGATCATAACGCAGTTACAATCCGCACAAATTATGTTTACTTGCTTTGTAGCTCTTACGGATTGACCGCAAATGGGGCAAACATATTTACGTGTACTCGAAGTCTTGACAGCTTGTCCTTTGAGTACGGGAGCGCGATATATAAGGCTTTCGGGATTGTCTTTTACGAAATCCGCTATAAGCGTTTCTGTTTCTTTCGTAAGATCTGTTTTCGACCACCCGATCGTCGAAACACACTCAACGTGCAAGCCGTGTGTTTCGGCAACCTTTTTGAATAGCTTGTTATGATATGTACCGCCGCGCGAAGTGTCTTGCATATTATTTGCGTTTGCGTACTGATGGCACATTTCGTGCAATAGCGTTGCCGCTATTTGACCGATAGGTCGATTAAGCTCTTGCGCTACTATGTTCAGCTCGTATTCGCCGCTGTCTTCGGCATTTTCATACCATACTTTTTTAACCGTCCACCAACCATACGCACGATTACGTTCGTCGCGCTGTACCGTAATTACGGGGCGAGTTAATTCGCTGTCAAATAACTTTGCATTGCAATAGTCGTACAGCTTACCAAGGTATTTGACCGTTTCAATGTACTTTTCCGTTCCGTTTGTCATTTGTTCTTCTACCTTTTTTGTATTTCGAACAATAAAAAAACGGTACAGAACAGTATCTTTATTGTTCTATACCATTATGACACAGTACACGACAGCGAAGAATAGCCGCTGTTTTGCGGAAAGATTTGACATTGCGCCCGAGCCGTGATATAATGCCCAAGCAGGGTTTGTTTTTCAGGCAAGCTCCGTTCGGAGAAATTTTATGCAATATAAGAAAAAAGACATAAACGACAAGATACTCGAAGCGGGAAAAGCCGAGTATCTCGAAAAGGGGTACCGCTCGGGCAACATAGCCACGATCGCCGCGAACGCGGGCGTGCCCGTCGGAAACCTGTACCGCTATTTCGACGGAAAGGCGGGGCTTTTGGACGCTATCGTAAAGCCCGCTTACGCCGAGATCCCGAATATCGCGAAAGAGCTCGCGCAAATAGATCTCGGAAGCGACGTTCCGCTTCGGGATATCATGAGTATGCTCGCGACGCGTCTTTTGCAAACGTTCGACAAGTACGGGCAGGAGATGCTGATACTCGCGGACAAATGCGCGTCCACGAGATACGAAGATTTTTCGGACATTCTTATAAATCAGGTCGCGGAGCTTATAGGGTCGCGTCTGTATTCCGACCCGAGCGAGACGGACAAAATAATGCAAAGATTGGTCGCGAAGTCGTTCGTGTCGTCGCTGTTCGATATATTGCGCCTGTCGCTTCCGCGCGAAAAGACCGAAGAAATGCTGATAAGAGTGCTTAATTATCATTTCCTGTATATAGATAAAAAGTAAACGCTTTCGGGAGCGTTCGACGGGTCGTAACCGAATTGCCGTAAAAAAGGGTGAAAGAATGGATTCTGTAAAAGAACTTTGGAATAAAATGCTCACGGGGCTTGAGATCGAAATGAGCGCCATAAATTTCGACGTATGGGTAAAGCCGCTCGAACCTATCAACATTATCGACGACAAGCTCGTTTTGATGGCGTCGAACGACAATATCTGCAATTTCGTGCGCGACAAATTCAAAGAACCCATTCAGCGCGTTATGACGGGCATAAACCCGCTTTTGGCGGACGTTATTTTCATAGGACCGTCGGAGCGCGACACTTATAAACCCGACGCGGATTCTTACCCGCAGACGACTGCCGCGGAAGAAGAAACGGCGGCTCCCAAACCCGAAGTAAACGTTATAAATCCGAAGTACAATTTCGAGAATTTCGTAGTCGGAAGCAGTAATAAGTTCATGTACGCCGCGGCGCGCGCCGTTGCGGAAGAACCCGGCATACGCTACAACCCGCTGTTCGTATACGGCGGCGCGGGACTCGGAAAGACCCACATCATGCACGCTATCGGCAACGCGATAAAAGTATCGTACCCGACCAAAAAAGTGCTGTACGTTTCGAGCGAAACTTTCATTTCGGAATTCATAGCGTCGATCCGCGCGACAAAGAGCGAAAGTTCGAATTTCCGCGAAAAGTACCGCGGCGCGGACGTTCTGATGATAGACGACATACAGTTCATAACGGGCAGACCCGAAACGCAGGATCAGATGTTCCACACGTTCAACGAACTGTATCAGGCGAACAAACAGCTCGTGTTCTCGTCCGACCGCCCGCCGAAAGAGATCTCGGACATAGAAGAACGCCTTCGCTCGCGCTTCGAGTGGGGGCTTATCGCCGACGTTCAGCCGCCCGATCTCGAAACGCGCATAGCCATACTCCAAAAGAAAGCGCAGATCGAAAAGTACAACATTCCGACGGAAGTGCTTACGTTTATGGCGGAACGGCTCAGCAACAATATCCGCGATATGGAAAGTTTGCTGAACAAGGTGATTTTCCTTTCGCGCCTTTACGAAACGGAGCCGAGCATAGATATAGTTACCGAAGCTCTGAAAGATTACGCCGACCGTTCGGAAGAAGCGATTTCCGCCGATTCCGTTATCTCCTGCACGTGCAAATACTTCAACGTGAGCAGGGAAGATCTCGTGGGAAAGAAAAAGAGTCGCGAAATAGTCGAACCGCGACAGATCTGCATTTACGTTATAACCGAACTTCTCGCACTGCCGCTCGCCACGATAGGCAATATATTCGGCGGCAGGGATCACACGACCGTTATGCACGCGCGCGACAAAGTTGCGGCGTCGCTCTCCACGAATATAAAAAACAAAGTCGCCGTTCAGGACATAAAAGATATGGTGCTTAAAAAATAGCGATTATTTCCGCAAACCC
>DBEXQE010000036.1:0-5904 GCA_048167245.1 Christensenellales bacterium
TTTCTTCTTCGGAAACGGCGTCCTGAGCTTTTTCGATAAGCGTAAGCACGTCGCCCATTCCGAGAATTCGGGAAGCCATTCTGTCGGGATAGAACGGCTCTATATCGCTCATTTTTTCTCCGATACCGCAATACTTTATTGGTTTGCCCGTAACCGCGCGTATCGAGAGCGCCGCGCCGCCGCGCGTATCGCCGTCGAGCTTAGTCAGAATAACGCCCGTTACGTCTAATCTGTCGTTGAACGTAGTCGCAACGGTTACGGCGTCCTGACCAGTCATCGAGTCTACCGTGAGCAAAATTTCGGTCGGGTGAACGGTCGCTTTGACTTCTTCGAGCTCTTTCATAAGCTCGTCGTTTATATGCAGCCGCCCCGCCGTGTCGATGATCAAAGTGTCGTAGCCTTTCGATAAGGCGTACTCGACCGCTTCTTTCGCCGTTTTCGCGGGCTTTGCCGTGCCGCGTTCGAAAACTTCGGTGTTCACGCTTTTGCCCACGACTTTAAGCTGATTTATCGCCGCGGGTCTGTAAATATCGCACGCCGCCAAAAGCGGTTTCTTGCCCTGCTTTGTAAGGAGTTGAGCGAGCTTTCCGCACATAGTGGTTTTGCCCGCGCCTTGCAGTCCGCACATCATGATGACCGTCGGCGGCTTAGACGCCACGTCGAGCTTCGCGTGCGTGGAACCCATAAGTTCGATAAGCTCGTCGTTTACTATTTTTATGACCTGTTGCCCCGGGGTCAGACTGTTTAAGATCTCTTCGCCTTTCGCCTTTTCGCTTACGCGCGCAACGAAATCTTTGACGACCGCAAAATTAACGTCGGCTTCCAAAAGCGCAATGCGAATTTCGCGCATCGCCTGCTTTACTTCGAGTTCCGTCAGCTTACCGCGGGAAGTTATTTTGCTGAACACGTGATTGAGTTTTTCGGAAAGTCCGCTGAAAAGCCCCATGTCTTAACTCCTTAAAATTTCGGTGATCTGCGCGAGTTTGCGTTTCATCTCGTCGCTTTCGGCAAGAGCCGCGCACTCGTCCGCTTTTTTCTCCAATTCGTCGAATTTTTCCGCAAAGCCGAGTTTTTCTTCGCAATTTTCGAGCAACGCTTCCGCTTGTTTAAGCGCGCAGTGAACGGCTTGACGCGTTACGGAAAGATTTTCGGCTATCTCGCTTAAAGACAGGTCGAACTCGTAGTACTGCTCTACCACGTCGCGCTGTCTGTCCGTCAGCATAGCCCCGTAAACGTCTTTTAATTTTACCGTCCTGAAATCTTTCAAAGAATCGATCCCGTTAAATAGTAAAGGTGTAAAGCTGATCAACTTTACACCTTTATTCTATATTATATGAACGGTTTTGTCAAGCGATTTACGGTAAAACAATTCAAAAAACGCCGTTATTCCATTATCGCGTCGACGAAACTTTTTGAGTCGAAGTCTTCGAGATCGTCTATGCCTTCGCCCACGCCAACATAGACGACCGGAGCCGTATATTGCCCCGCCAACGCAAGCACTACGCCGCCTTTCGCCGTGCCGTCGAGCTTTGTCAATATGATCCCGTCTATATCTATGGCTTCGTCGAACACGTCCACCTGCGACAGCGCGTTCTGCCCCGTTGTCGCGTCGAGAACTATATAATTAAGATACATGGCATCCGGCATTTCGCGCTCTATGATACGCGTGATCTTTTTCAGTTCTTCCATAAGGTTCTTTTTGTTATGGAGCCGCCCCGCCGTATCGACGAGCAGAACGTCCGTCTTTTTGCTCTTCGCGCTCATGATAGCGTCGTAAACGACCGCTCCCGGATCCGCGCCTTCGGCATGCTTTACTATTCTGACGCCCGCGCGCTCAGCCCACACCGTAAGCTGATCCGCCGCCGCCGCACGGAAAGTATCCGCGGCTACCACGGTAACGGACTTGCCTTCTTTCTTGAACTTATTCGCGAGTTTTCCGATAGCCGTCGTTTTACCTACCCCGTTCACGCCCGCAACGAGCAAAATAAGCGGATATTCGTAAGTCGGCATTTCGTTTTCGTCGAGCATGTCGACCAGAATGGTTTTAAGCTCGTCGCGCACTTCTTCGCGGTAACGCAAATGCTTTTCGTATATAACGTCTTTGAGCCTTTCGAGCAGAATATCGGTGGTTTCCGCGCCTATATCGGCGGAAATCAGAATCATTTCGAGTTCGTCGTAAAACTCGTCGTCGAGAACGCCGCCCGTAAAAAGTTTGTTCAGCTTATACGCGATGGCTTCTTTCGTCTTTTTGAGTCCGGCTTTGATTTTTCCGAAAAGTCCCATATACTGCTCCCGTATGAAAATTTATCAGCTTGCGTTCTGTTGCTCGGCGGCGGCTACGGCTTCGCTCAGTTTGACCGAAACTATTTTGCTTACGCCCTTTTCTTCCATCGTTACGCCGTACAGATTGTCGGCAAGTTCCATCGTCGGCTTTCTGTGCGTTATAACGATAAACTGCGTGTCTTCCGAAAAACGCCTTAAATACTTTGCAAAGCGTCCCGCGTTCGCGTCGTCGAGAGCCGCTTCTATTTCGTCGAGCACGCAGAACGGCATCGGCTTCAAGCGGAGTATCGCAAACAGAATGGCTATCGCCGTGAGCGCGCGTTCTCCGCCCGACAAAAGCGATATCGACTGTAATTTCTTCTCGGGCGGCTGAGCCACGATCTCGATGCCCGCTTCGAGCGGATTTTCGTTTTCGAGAAGAATGAGATCCGCGTTTCCGCCGTCGAACAGTTCTTTGAATATCTTGCGGAAATTCGTTCTTATCTGCTCGAATTGATCCGAGAACCTGCTCAGCATTTCGGCGGACAGCTCGGCTATTATCTTTTCGAGTTCGTACTTCGCCTTGTCGAGATCTTCTTTCTGAACGTTAAGCTCGTTATAGCTTTCGTACATGAGCTTACACTGCTCTATCGCGTCGAGATTTATGTTGCCGAGATTGTGCATCTGACGCTTCAATCTCGCGGCTTCCGTAACGCCCGCGTTTATATTGTAGTTTTCTTCCTTGAAAGGCAGACAGTCTTTGTATTCGAGCCCGTATTCTTCCATGACGCGCTGTTGCATCTGCTCGATATCGGTGTCGACTTTCAGCAAGAGCATTTCTTCCTTGTTCTTCTTTTCGAGCAACTCCTGGATCTTCGCCACGAGCGTCGTCTTTTCCGCGTCGAGAGCCGTAACCTTTTCCTGATTGTGCTGTTTGAACTCGTCGAGATTCGCAAGCGTCTTGCGTATTTCCTTAACTCTTTCGGTGTCGCCCGCGCCTTCGTCGATCGTAAGTCTGTTCATTTCGGAATCGATCTTCGCGATAAGCGCTTCGTTTTCGGAGAGCTGAGCGTTATTGTACTCTATTTTGGAAACGTAAGAGCGAACGTTGTCTTGCAGTCGCGCTATCTCGGTTTCCGTGTTGGCTATAACGTTTTCGAGCGTGGACACGTCGACTTTCGCGTTCGTCATGAGCTCGTGCAATCTGTCGCGTTCGGCACGCAACGCTTCGAACTGTTGCTGACGCTCTTCGCCGCCCGCCGCCGCGTCTTCTTTTTCGGAAGTGATAAGGTTTTCGAGTTCGGAAACGGAATTTAAGTTGTTGTCTATAACGTCTATTCTTTCCGCGCTGTTTTTTATTTCGTTTTCGAGTTCTTCGGAAGATCTTTCGAGTTCTTCGACGATATCTTTCAGCTTATTGTGCGTTTCCGCTTTTCCGGCATGCTCGACTTCGAGATTGTGGATCTCGTCCCTGAGTCCTCGCGTAAGCTCCTTGCCCTTTTCCATAAGAGCGTTTTTTTCGTCGCGCAACTTATTCAGCTCGTCTATTTGCAAAGAAACTTCGGAAAGTTCTTTTTCGAGCGCGGCTATTTCTTTATCGTAGCCGAAAATATTCGTAAGTTCGGACTTTTTACTGCCGCCCGTGATCGAGCCTTGCGGATTGACTATATCGCCGTCGAGCGTTACTATCTTAAAGCCGTAACCCGACTTTTTCGCAAGCGCGATAGCCGTATCCATATTATCGACTATGACCGTTCCGCCGAGCAGACCTTCGACTATCCCGCGATACTTATTATCGCAAGAAACAATGTCGCTCGCCCTGCCGAAACAACCTTTCGACTTTATGAGCGCGTCGAAAGCCTTATCTATGCTTCTCGGCTTTATCGAAGTTATCGGCAAGAAAGTTACTCTGCCGTAGTTATGCTCTTTAAGGTACGCTATAAGGAACTTGGCGTCGTCTTCGTTTTTCGTAACTATGTTCTGAACGGCGTTTCCGAGCGCCATTTCGACAGCCGTTTCGAACGGAGACCGAACGGTTATCAAAGACGCGACCACGCCTTCCATACTGCGCGCGACGTCCTTGTCCGTTTTGGAAACGCTTATGAGCTTTTTGACCGAAAACGCAAATCCTTCGTATGCTTGTTGCATTTCTTTGAGCATCTTATGGCGCGTTTTCAGCGAATAATACGTCGCGTTCAGCTTGTCGAGTTTTACGGCGCAATCGTTTACGATCGCAAGACATTCGTTGTTGAGCGTGAATTTGCCGTCGCGCTCTTTTATGAGTTCGTCGCGTTTGCGCTCCATTTCGGCAAGTTCGGCGGCTAACGCGCTCTCGTTCTGCCTGTCGATCTTCAGTTTCGCCTTATTGAAAGCTATACGGTTTTTCAGGTCGTCTATCGAGATATGAAGCGCGTCTCTTTCCGCGAGCAAGCGCGACATATTCGCCTTGATGTCGGCGAGCTTATCCATCGCTTCTATTATAGCCTTATGCCGCTGTTCTACTTCGCCTTCGCCTACGGTAAGAGTTTCGATAACGTTAAGATAATCGTCCGACGCTTTGTCTGCCTGCACTCTCTTTTCTTCGAGTTGCTCGCGCTTTTCAGTAAGAGCCGCCGAGCCTTGCTCGATATACCCGAGAGCCGTCGCATAATCGGCGTCGAGTTTCGCGTTTTCTTCCCTTAACTTTTCGCTTTGGCTCGTAAGATAACCCAAACGCTCTTTCAGAAGTTTGAGTTCGCCGGCTTGCTTTTCCATACCGACGGTCAAAGTCAGAAGTTCTTCCCTTAATTCTTCTATGGACTTGTCCGCGGAATTCACGGCAACCATGGCTTCGTTATAGCTTTTGGCAACGTCGTCGCTTTCTCTTTGACGAAGATCCGTTTCTTCCAAAATGCCGTTCAAGCGGTTGTTGATAACTTCTTTCGCTTCGTTCGCTGTATCGTACTGATATATGTAAGTGTTGATCTCGTAATGCTTCAACTTATCGCGAAGATCGAGCCATTTCCGCGCGTTCTCCGACTGACGCGTGAGCGGTTCGAGCTGTTTCGCCTTTTCTTCCAGAATATCGTTTACGCGCGTAAGGTTCTCCGAAGTTCTCGCGAGTTTTCTCTCCGCTTCTTTCTTGCGCGCCTTGAACTTCGAAATGCCCGCGGCTTCTTCGAATATCTCGCGCCTGTCCTCGGGCTTGGACGAGAGCAGTTCGTCTATTCTGCCCTGACCTATTATGGAATATCCTTCGCGTCCCATTCCCGCGTCGCGCAACAGATCCACTATGTCTTTCAGCCTGCAAACCGTCTTATTTACGAGATACTCGCTTTCGCCCGAGCGATACAGCTTACGCGAAATAACGACTTCGTTGTAGTCGAGCGTCGGGAAAAGTTTTTCGCTGTTGTCGAAAACAAGACTTACTTCGCAAAACGAAAGGGATTTGCGCTTTTCGGTCCCGTTGAAAATTACGTCCTGCATGGACGAACCGCGCAGAAGTTTCGCCGACTGCTCGCCCAAGACCCAACGGATAGAATCGGCAACGTTACTTTTGCCGCAGCCGTTAGGTCCGACGATCGCCGTGATACCCGCGCCGAACTTTACTTCCAATTTATCGGCGAACGACTTAAAGCCCGCCACTTCCAACTTTTTGAACTT
>DBEXQE010000037.1:0-1704 GCA_048167245.1 Christensenellales bacterium
GTTTCCGTCGAATATATGTTTTACGCGGAAGACATGGTCGAAGAAAGCCTGAATACGACGATAGTCGTAAACGCCGCGCGCAAGATAGATTTCAAGAAATTCACGAGCGCGGAAATGGAAGAGTTCATCGAACTCATGAAAGAAAACGCGGATCAGATCCTGAGCAGACACAACGAACCGTCGTTCGACGGCATGCTGAAAGTAGCCGAGACCCGCACAAGAAAATAGTAACGAATATACAAGAAAAACGCCCGACGGTCTGCGACGAGCGTTTTTTATTATTTTATAAAGATCAAAAACTTGCTTCGAGTACGGCGCGGATATCGCTTGCGTCGAGAACTTTATATCCGCCGTCCATTATGAGCGTGCTTTTTACTATGCCGTCGAGCATGTCTTTCGTAGCGCCGAGATCGGTAATGTTCATCACAAGACCGAGCTTTTTCATCCACGCTTCCATGCGGTCGAGCCCTTCGTTCGCGATCTGCGACTGCGTTTTACCGTCGGGACTTACGTTCCACACGTTGACGGCGTAGCGCGCGAACTTTTCAGTGCCGTAAGGCAGAATGTAGCGGTAGTACGGCATCGAAACGGCGGCGAGCGTCATTCCGTGCGTGGCGTCGGTATAAGCCGCGACCGCCTGCCCGAGCATATGCACCATCCAGTCGGTCGTTTTGCCCTTTGCGACGAGCGTGTTCAGCGCCCAGGTCGCCGTCCACATTATATTACTGCGCGATTCGTAATCGGTAGGATTTTCTACGGCGATATCCGCGCTGTGGATGAGCGAGCGCAAAAGACCTTCCATAATATAGTCGCTCGTGTTGTCGTCCGTTCCCGAGAAATACTGTTCGAGAATGTGCGACATAATGTCGTATATGCCCGAGATCATCTGATATTTCGGAAGCGTGAAAGTGAATTCGGGGTCCAGCACCGCGAACTTCGGGAAAACGTTTTCGCCGAACACGTGTCCGATCTTGAGCTTTTGCGCACGGTTCGTTATGACCGATCCGCCGTTCATTTCGCTCCCCGTGCCGACCATCGTGAGCACGCAACCAACGGGTACGATCTTGCAGGTCGGTTCTTCGAAGCGGATAAAATACTTGTCCCAAGCGTCGTCGTCGCAGTTCGCCGAAACCGAAACGGCTTTCGCGTAGTCGCACACCGACCCGCCGCCGACAGCTAATATAAAGTCGGCTTTCGCCGCTCTCGCGCGCGCGATACCTTCGCTTAATTTGTCGCTCGTGGGGTTAGGCATAACGCCCGCGTCTTCGAAAATCTTCTTGCCGCTCTCTTTCAGAATTGCAACGACTTTGTCGTAGATACCGTTTTTCTTGATCGAACCGCCGCCGTAAACAAGCAGTACGTTCTTGCCGTATTTGGGCAGTTCTTCTTTAAGACCGTTCAAAGCGTCTTTGCCGAAATAGAGTTTCGTAGGATTGCAATAAGTGAAATTTCCCAACATGATTTGCGTTCGTTCTCCTTAATGGTATTTTACGGAATAATTTTACCATTTGCGGCGACATATGTCAAATGCCTGCATATTTTGCCGAAAGGCAAAATAACCAAAAACGTAGTGTATTCAAAATGCGTCAGAGATTCTTCGATTTATGCTCAATAGCAAAAAACTTTCTCAAAGTCGAAAAATTTTTTTGACTTTGAGAATAGGGAAACCAAGCGACAGAGCGCAGACGATTTTATACAAGCCAT
>DBEXQE010000038.1:0-2023 GCA_048167245.1 Christensenellales bacterium
GCTACCGTAGGTCGGCTTTTCGCCGCCCTCGTCTACGTATTTTACCAAAGCTCTGAGATTTCGGTCGTAATCTTTAAGCGTATCCGCCCAAAGCGGATCGTTCATCGCCGACTCGTAATCGCCTTGAATATCCCAATACGACAGCTTATCCGAAAGCGCGCTGACTATCGGCAACTGCATCATATAAATTTCGTCGTCGTTTCCGCTCTCTTGCTTGATTCCGCGCGTTTCGTTTTCGTACCAATCGCCCGCAACGGTAAACACGCCGTCCCCCGAGATTATTCTCGCCTGCGCTTCGGAGTAGCCGAGACCCGAAGTGTTTTTATGACTGCGCCCGTATCTGGGATTTAAGATATTTTCCAACGTGTCGAGCGCGTAAAGTCTGCCCTTTTGATCGAAAATTTTCTCGGAATATTCGCCTGCTATCTCGCCGTTCCAAAAATCCAAGTAACCGTCGCGCGTTTCGTACTGCGCCCACAGGTTATCCACTATATTGCCCCAATAGCTTACGCTTATGCACGAAACGAAAGCACTGTCTTCTCGGCGCGGAAAGCTGTGATGCTCTTTTATGTCGTCGGCGACTTCGAACCATTCCAAAGTAGTGCGCGGTGCGTGATCCGAATAATTATCCAAAATCGTCTTGTTGTAAATTACGCCGTTTACGCCTCTTACCCAAGGCACCATATAATAAGTGTCTTTCCACTCGCCGTCGATTTCTTCTTCTATCGCCATGGTCTTGCGATAACTCTCGTCCATCTTTTCGGCAAACGTAATATTCTCGCCCGGAACGTTCGCCTCGTAAATATCGGTAAGATTCGCCAAAATGTTGTCGTAACCTTTCATGCCGTCGCTACCCATATCGTGATACGAGAAAAAGCTCTGATTCGTAAACAGAAGATCGGCGCTCGTGTTTTTGGGACCGGACGTCAAAAGTTCGATGCTTCTGTCGTGTCCGCCCTCGTCCGACCAAATGTAAACTTTTCCCGCATATTCGGGATACTTTTTCTCGAACGCTTCTTTCGTTTTTTCGAGCCACTCTATACCGTAGCCCGCGTTGACCGTGTAGATCTCGATGGTCGTTTCGTCGTTCGGTATTTTCGTCTTACCGCAACCGCCGAAAGCAACTGCCGAAAAAATTACGGCAAGCGCAACCGCAAAAACCGAAAATCTTCTCACTCTTTTCTTGATCATCCTTTCAAACCTCCTACGGACACACTGTCCATTATTGTATTTTGGAACGCTATAAACGTTATCAAAATCGGAATCATGCAAACTATTATTCCGGCATAATACAGCGGATAGTTTACCGCTCTGCCCATATTCTGTTCGTACACGTACAATCCCGTTGCAAGCGTAGGATAATCGTACAAGAATTGCAACGGGGTCATGTAGTCGTTCCAACAAGTTATAGCGCTGAGTACGGCAAGCGACAATACCGGCCCTTTCGCTATCGGCAACATGATATTGAAGAAAGTTTTCGCATGCCCGGCACCGTCTATAAAAGCCGCTTCGGCATAGTTCCACGACACGTTGCGAAAGAAACCGTACAAAACCAAAAATTGAAATCCGCCGTATCCGCCGAACGATTTTATCATTATGAGCGGAGAATTCATCAGCCCCAGATCCTGCGCTTGTTTATATGCCGCCGCGCCCGTTCCGAACGTGGGTATTATCATGATCAAAACTATAATAAAGTAAAAAGCCTTCTGCAATCTGAACTTGTACTTTGCTATCGCGTATGCCACAAGACTGCACATGAAGATCGCGCCCGCCGTCGTTCCGGCAGTGTACCATACGCTGTTCCACAACATGACGAGATACGTCGATTCTCTTATTTTGAGTTCCGAAAATACCGTTATGTAGTTTTTGAAGATCCAATTCTCAGGCAAAGCGAACGCATCGGAGACAAGATATTCGTACGACCCTTTGAGCGACGCCAAAAATGTCCACACGAATGGATATATCAAAAGTACCGAGTGAATAACAAGCAAAACGAACACTATTCCAAAAACCATGCTCATGG
>DBEXQE010000039.1:0-6243 GCA_048167245.1 Christensenellales bacterium
TACGGTGCATCTTATTACGCGCGGCGTGAATTTGAGCGGCGTTTTCTTATGTTCTTTTGCCGTTACGATTATGAACACGACGGCGAAAAACAAGAAAATTACCGATCCTATGTATTCGATATATTCGCGCCGTCCGAAACAGCCGATATATACGAACATTCCCATAAACGAAAGGAACGCGAGCGAAAAATATCTCGCCGCATAATCGAAACGGCTCGCTTTGAACCAATTCAGAACGCCTTTCGCTCTGTACGACGAAAGCTGATAGATCTGAAACATTTTATAGCCGCAAAGCGTTAAAAGAACGGCTCCCACTGCGGAAAATGCAAATTCGAATATGATAAGATCCATTGTTTCGTTGTATTCTCCTTATACAAACGCGCCCAGGACGGCGCAGGTTTCGGCGAATCTGTCGGCATACGAGAAGTGTCCCGCGTTTTCGAACACGACGAGCCCGCTGTCCTTTATATTCTTTTCGAATTTTTTCGCCATATACAGCGGCGTGTCCTTATCGTCTTTGCCCCACAGGATAAGCGTGGGAACGCAAATGTTTTCGAGTTTTTTGTCGAGATGAGCGTTTACCACCCTTACGAAAACCGGCTTCATGAAGTCGGGCAAAGCGTTGTAGTCCGCCGACCCCGCGCCTTTTTTCGCGCGCCCGAATTTCTTTTCGATCTTATAGAACGCGACTTTCAGCCTGTATTTTATCCCGCGCCGCGGCTTTAATCCGGCGCTGTCTATCAGAACGAGCTTTTCCGCCGCGTTGTAGTCCGACGCAAGCAAGATCCCTATCCGCCCGCCGAAGCTATGCCCTACTATTACGGCTTTTTCCGCTTCGAGCGCTTTCATGAACTCATGCGTTATGCGCGCGTAGTCGTAAACGCCCCAATCGCCGGGCGGCGCGTCCGACCCGCCGAAGTACGGAAAATCGATACTTATTACGCTGCGTCCGAGCGACTTTACAAAATCAAACAGTCCTTGCATGGCTTTCGCGCTCGCGCCCCAACCGTGGAGCAGTAAAACGGGCGTGCCGTCGCCGCAATATCTTTCGTAAGAAATTTTAATTCCGTCTACGGTGATCTCCATTTCTCGGAAAGCTCCCTTTTATAACTCCTTTTGCATTATTTCCGCCGTCAGATTTTCGCCGTAATAATTCTTCCGCACGGAAATTTTCTCGAACCCCTTTTTCAAATAAAGATTTTTCGCGGGCGCGTTATTTTCGGCGACTTCCAAAAATATTTTCTTTACGCCCCGTTTTATACATTCGTCCGAAATCGCGTCTATAACGCTCGACGCATAGCCCGCTCCGCGGAATTTTTCGTCGGTTACAACGTTGCAGATCTCGGCTTCGTCGAGAGCAAAACACACGCCGCCGTAACATACGGCTCTCCCGCCGAAGCGAACGACGAACAGGGAATATCTGTCGTCGCCGAGCGCTTCTAAGAGCTGATCTTCGCTCCAAGGACACGGGATATAACTTTTTTCCAAGCGCGCAAGTTCTTTTATATCGCTTTTTTCAGCTCTTTCGACCTTATGCACGGACTTTATCTCCCGTTTGCGGTCGCGTTTTCGATAAAAACTTCCGCCTGCGACTTGCGAACGTACAGCGGAGAGAGCGACTTGTAGTCTATCGTTCCCACGCGCTTAAATTCGTGTTCCGTCGCAAGGATAAGCGCTCTGCCGCCCGCCTTATGTACGGTAGCGTTAGAGACGAACTTCGCGCAAAACGAGTCGCAACAGACTTCGTACGGCTCTTTTTGTCCGTCCAAAAACGATTCGATCTCGTTCGCCGAGATACACTCGGGCGCGACTATCCCGTTCCTGTCGCCGTCGTAAACAGCCGCATAAACGTAGCCGTTGCCCGCGTCGGAAAGCGTTACGGCGTTTTTCCCGACTTCAATGCCATTATATGAGAGCGCAAGCGTGTTCGTTACCGCAAGCGCGGGCTTATTCAGGCTCTGACAGAACGCGCGGACCGTCGAAAGCCCTATCCTTATGCCCGTGAACGACCCGGGACCCACGGTACACGCGAAAAAATCGACCGCGGAAATATCCGCGCCCGCACTGCTTAAAGCCTTGTCCGTAAGCGGCAAAAGAACTTCGCTCGCCTTTTTGTATTCGGGGTCGAAAAATACGTACTCTTTGCCGTCTATTTTCAGAGCGACTTCGACGCTTTCGCCCGCCGCATTCACCGCAAGAAAATTCATAAGCTCAGAACTCTATATGCTTTACGCCGTCTTTTTCGGAAAAACGGTACAGAACTATTTTGTTGCCCGTAACAGCCACTACGTCCGCGCCCGTTTTTTCGCCGAGTTCCGCCGCCGCTTCTTTCGCTCCGAGCGAACAGCTTTTCAGAACGTTGATCTTGATAAGCTCGCGCGCGTCGAGCGCGCCCGATATTCCCGCGATCTGATTGTCCGATATATCGCCCTTGCCTATCTGAAAAGACGGCTCTATCCCCGCCGCCATCGAACGCAACGCGGCTCTCTGTTTACTTGTCATCGGAAATTTCTATCTCCCTTTCGTCTTCGCCGAGATAACGAATAGTTACTTTTTTCACGTTGTTTGCAGGCAGGATATCGGCTATGTTTTCGAACCACTCTATAACGCAGACGGTGTTTTTCTCCCCGATATCTTCGGCAAGCCCGACTTCCACGACGTCGTCGCCGCAACGTAGCCTGTACGCGTCGAAATGGCAAAGCCGCAGTTTTTCGCCGTCGTACTCGTTCATTATAGTGAACGTGGGGCTTAAAACGCTCTCTTTTACGCCGAGAGCCTTGGCAATGCCTTTCGTGAAAACCGTTTTGCCCGCGCCGAGTTCGCCCGAGAGCAGAACTATATCTCCGCCGCGCAAAAGAGCGCCGAATTTCTCGCCCGCCGCCGACGTTTCCGCTTCGCTTTTGCAAACAAACTTCATATTGAATATTATACTATTTATCGGCGAAATACGCAAGCTATTGAGATACGTTGTCCGTATTCTTTTCCGTTTCGGTTTCGACGGATACGGTTTCCGAGTCCTTATTCGGAGTTTCGGCGTCGCTCTCCGCCGCAAGTTTTGCTTTCTTCGGCTTTTCAAGGAAGTAACGCTTTATTATAAACGACAGCCGTTTATACAAAAAGAACACGAGAATACTTATCGCGACCGATTTTATCGCGTTGAACGCAAGCACGAATACCCAAAGCGAATCGAACGCGTCTTTCGCTCCCGCGCCCATGAACAGCGGAAAGTTTATGTATCGGTTGCACAGAAGCGACGCGCCTATCTGACAAACGCAACCTACGGACAGTCCAAGCACGACCCAACCTATGCCCTTTTTGAACCTGTACAGGACCGTCGGAACGAGCACGAACGCCGTCGCCATCAGAAAGTTGGCTATCTCGCCCACGCCGCCCGTGGAAGATTTGGTTACCCATATCAGAAGCTGTTTTACGCCTTCGATGATAAGCGCGCCCGGAAAGCCGAACATATAGCCGCCGAACAGCGTCGCGAACGTCGAAAAATCGAGTTTGAGAAACGGCGCGGCGGGAAAAATCGGAAATTCGAGCCAACTTAATCCGTAACCTATCACTGTCAGCGTGGCAAGCGTTGCGAGCGCTCTCGTGTTAAATAACTTGCTCTTCATAAAAAATCGCTCCTTTCGTAAAATGCAAAGGAGCGCGAAAAAACCTATTATAAAAATATGTTTCGACTTATCGTATCCGGACTGTACCGTCGGTACGGGAATTTCACCCGATCGGGACGCTTATATAAGCGTCTTAGCGGACTTTGACCGCCGGTGGGGAATTTCGCCCCGCCCCTAAGTTCTTTCTTATTATATACCTATAAAACGATAAAATCAAGCGATTTGACGCTATATTTTCAAAAGTTTGAAAACGGCGGTAGCCCCGACCGACGCCCACGCCGCGAGCAGAAAATAGCGAAGAAAGCCCGAAAGAAACAAGTTTTCGGCGGGAAATACGTATTTAAGCCCTTCCTTTATCCCGAAAGCGACAGCCGCGCCGAAAAGAACTTTGACGATCTGCTTCCAAAGTTTGCCGCTCTTGACTTCGTAGCGCACGAAACGCTTTTCGACGTAATAGCCGAGCGTAAACGCGCCGTATCCGCCCGCGACTTTTATAACTTCTTCCATACCGCTCTGCGCGCCGCACGCGAAAATGACTACGGTCAAGGCAACGCACAGCGGAAAAACGACGAACGCTATCCTGTGCTCGTTGTCTTTCAGAAGTCCGAAAAGATAAGTGAACAAAACAGCCGAGCCTATGCCGATCGCCGCGCCCGTTATAACGTCGGTGAAATAATGCTGACCCAAATACAGCCGCGAAAACATAACTATGACGCTTATTACTATTCCGCCGACAAACGCAAACCGCGCGTATTCGGTCTTTCTCGATTTCAAGTACGCTTGCGTGGATAAATTCGTTACGCTTGCGCTGTGTCCGCTCGGGAACGAATATCCGCCCGTCTTGTTCCCTATCGACTTAACCGATCCGTCGTAGCGGTCGAACGGGCGCGGACGCTTTACGAGCATTTTGACGCCGTTCACCACTATACTGCAACAAATAAACACGTTGACGAACTTGAAAGCGTAGCGCTTGTCGACGCACCAATAAATAACTATGCCCACGAGCAGGAAGAACAGCTCGTCGCCGAACTGCGTCAGGAAAAGAAACAGATAATCGAGGAACGTACACGAGCCGCCCTGCAACCAAGCTATGATTTGCGCTTCCCAACCCAAACGGTTTTCTCCTTATATTCCGAAACGTTCCACATTCGTGCCGTCGGACCAAAGGCGTTCCAGATCGTAGAACTTGCGGGTGTCTTCGCACTGAACGTGCAGTATAACGCTGCCGTAGTCGATAGCCGCCCACTTGGAATCTATATCGCGCCTTAGCGGCTCTACGCCGTGATCTTTCGAGAGCTTTTCGTCGATAAAATCGGTTATGGCGCGAACAGCCGTCGTCGAGCCGACGGTCGCTATAACGAAATAATCGGCTATTATCGTTTTGCCCGAAAGGTCGATAAGCGTTATGTCGCGCGCCTTTTTATCGTCCAAATACTGCGCGATCGTATACGCGAGTTCGTACGACAAAGAGCCGCTCTTTTTTACGGGTCTGCGCGTTTTTCCGCCGCCGCGGTAAAATTCGAGCGCTTCGAGAGTTTGCGGCGCGATCCGCATATTCTCGCGGCGCAGGTAATCGACAGTGTTTTCGAGCGCGGCAATAAGCCCGCCGTCGAGCGACTCGAACGCTTTTTTTCTTATAAGATCGAGATTTTCGAAACTGCGCCCGTCTTCTATATAGTCCGCAAGGAAAATTACCTTCGACAGCGCGCTCATATCGGGACTGCCCGTCGTATGCTCGGCTATCGCGTCGACGATCTCCTTGTCCTTGATCCCGAGATACTGCTTGGCTATCTGCGCTCCGATCGGCGCGTGCACTATGGCTTCGGGCAGAGAGTAAACCTTTTTATCTACCTTTACGCCGTTTTTTTCGAGCGTTTTTTCGTCGGCGTACTTGCCTACGTCGTGAAGCATTGCCGCCGTAACAGTTTTGTCGATATCGACTCCGTAGCGCATTGCAAGGCGCACCGCGGCTTTGACAGTGCGATACGTATGGTTTATGCGCGTCTTTTTCATCTTGAACGTTTTGTATGCCGCGAAAATCTCTTCGTAGCCCGCATACGGGTTTTCGCGCTCGATAACGCCGAGAACGTCTTTGCCGACTATATCCGATTTGCCGAACGCGGCGGAAACTCTGCCCAAAGTGGACGAATAATTTTTGATCTCGAAACCGCCGAACTCGATACGCGCGCCCTTTTCCCTGAGATCTTCGACGAGATAGCCGTCCTTATCAACCTTGTAACCTTCGCGCTTTACGACGAAGAACGAACAAAGCGAACAAAGCTTATCGAAGTCTTTCCACTCGTCGAGCCGCTCCACCATATCCGTACCGATAACGAACCAAATATCGTCGTCTTTGTACTCGCGGGAAAAATGCTCGACCGTTTGGGCGCTGTAACTTACGCCGCCCTTTTTAAGCTCGTAGTCGGAAATAATAACGTTGTCTATGCCGCCGACCGCCGCTTCGAGCATTTTCATGCGGATCTCACCGCTCGCGGCTTTCGCGTCGCGCTTGAACGGCGAAATAAAACTCGGCACGACGATCACGCGGTCGAACCTTTTAGATAAACGCTTTATCACGGAAATATGTCCCCTGTGCGGCGGATCGAAACTGCCGCCGAAC
>DBEXQE010000040.1:0-1981 GCA_048167245.1 Christensenellales bacterium
TTTTTTATCCCCTTTCGGTAATATAAACGTTATCCAGATAAAGCTCGAATTCCCCGGAAGGATCGGTAACCGTATCGACCGTAAATCTTATTTCCTTGACGGCGGAGAGATCCACCCTGCTTAAATAAGCTCCGTAGAAAAGCAAGTCGGCGTTTTTCCATTCGCCCGGCTTAACGTAAAACGCATCTATGAGTTCCGCGTTGCCGTGATCGTCGACTAACGTAACGTTGACCGTTACGCTCGCGTCGCCCGCGTTGTAAAAATCGACGTGGAACTTCTCGGCTTTCGTAAAGTCCGTGCCGTCGTTCGCGAGAGCAACTCTCGGAACGTATGTATTGTCCGCCGAACCGATGGACTTAAAGGAAATTTTCAAAGCCTTGCCCGAAACGGAATTATCTTCTTGAATTTCCGCCGTAACGTCGGTTATATCGTCGTATCGGTCGTAGTCGGAAACGCTTATCCTGTCCGCCGCGTCGCTCTCGTCGAACATGAGATAAGGGACGCATTTGCCGCCCGTAAAGCGCGAAACTTTGACCGTTTTGCCGTTCGTTTCGATCTCCGCCACTGCGTAGTTTCTGAGCGCGGTTACGGTGAAATCGCCGTAGAACACGCCCGCGCCGCCTATGAGCGGAAGCCCGTTCAGTTTGACTTTTGCGGTCTTGTCGGCAAATACGCGCACAAAACAGCGGTTGTCGGCGGGATCGACGTCGAGATCCATGAAAATTCCGTCTTGCGCCGCCTCGATAAGTCCCGCGAGTTCTTCTCTGACGCTTGCGAACACCGCGCCGTCGGGCTTTGCGGTAGCGCCGAGATACAACTGCCTGTAAAGGTTCGAAACGTAATCGTTAAAGCCGTACTTGATCGCCGCGGGCTTCTTTTCTTCGAACAGCTCTCTCAGCAAATACAGGTATTCGTAGTCTTCGAGCCCCGCGCGGAGATTTTCCATCCTGAGCGACGGGAGCGGACTTTTAAGACCGTAGCGGTATCCCGAATACAGTATCTGACCGTCGCCGAACGCGCCGTTCCAGGAATACATGTCGTCCCAAGCGTTTCGGTAAGAATTTTCCGCGTCGTCGGTGTATATGTTGTTGTTCACGCACCAATACAGCTGACCGTCTATGCCGTACTCTGTCTGCATCCAGAAAGTTTCTCTCTGCGGCAAAAGGTCGTCCGCTATATGCAAAGTCGGATACGGATCTTTGGGGTTCACGCAACCGTACCACCACCGTCCGTCGCCCTGCGCCGCCCTTTCTTCCATATCGTATCTGTAACTTTCGGACTGATAGTAGTCGAACGTAGGACACCAGGCGTCTATACCTATGTTACCGCCGCCCGATACGAGACCCGCGTTTATTTTGTCCTGCCCGTAGTCGGTCGTTACCACAAGTTCTATATCCGTGAACTTGTCGTACGCCGTTTTGTTCGCCGTAAGATATTTGTCCGCGACGAGTTTTTTATCGGCATAGAACCATTCGCAACCCTTTTTCACGAAAACGTATTTATCTTCTTTCGGTTCGTCCATCGTGGTAAAATACGCGAACATTTTATCGAACGTTTCGGGCGACGAGACGAACTCGCGCGCGACGGCTGTAAGAACTTCGACCATGTAATCGCGGTCGTAAATATACCCTCTTTTGCCGTTCAAGCGCAAGCGTTCGCCGAACTCGTACGGCAGCGAAAG
Source organism: Christensenellales bacterium (assembly GCA_048167245.1). Taxonomy (GTDB): domain Bacteria; phylum Bacillota; class Clostridia; order Christensenellales; family Pumilibacteraceae; genus RACS-047. The sequence continues at coordinate 1,682 of DBEXQE010000040.1, forward strand.
CGAGCCGACGTCTTCGCGCTTGACGTACTCTATGTACTTTTGTATGCGTTCTTCGCGCGTATAAGCGAACTCGTGCGGAATATCTCTCGAAGAAATGCGGTAGTCCACAAGGAATTCGTAATAGTTTTCGGCTATTTTCGGGTCGTCCGAAAGATACTGAGAAAACAGTCTTTCGCCCGAGTCGTCGCCGGCGTAGTCCCATACGGCGAAACTCGTCTTGGCGTGATTTTCGTTCGGGAGCGCGAAACCGTAAACGTGAACGCCGAAGTCCACTTCGGTTTTGCTTCCGTCCGCATCAAG
>DBEXQE010000041.1:0-2946 GCA_048167245.1 Christensenellales bacterium
TTTTTCGGCGGTTCGGCTTATGAAGAAATAAAAAATTTTCTCGAAACGGGTAAAAAATATATAAAAAGCAACGATCTCGTAGTCAGCGGCATAATAGACGCGGTACTCGGCATAGCGGCGCAGAACCTTACGTTTTGGGCAGAAAACGCGTTGCGGGTAGACACCGACGTTATGCGTAGCGCGCTTGCGTACATTTCCGAAAACCACACCGAAGAAATCACGCTCGCGTTTTTGGCTAAAAAGTTCGGCTATTCTCCGAACTATTTTTCGAAACTGTTCAACACGTATTTCCGTCGCGGACTCAAAGAGTACGTTAACGCCGTGCGCGCCGATCACGCCGTCGAACTCATAATGAGCGGCGCCGACGTGAACGAAGCCGCTTTTACCGCGGGGTTCGACTGCATGCGCACGTTTTACCGCTCGTTCAAGGAGAGATTCGGCGCAACTCCGCAGGAATACGTAAAAGCAAAGAAACGCGAAATATCCGAAGAAATAAAATCGTAATTTTTGGCACAACTTTATGCGGGCTTGTATTGAAAAAATCCGCTCGTGATTATATAATAAATGTATCAGGCGGGCTGAAAGTCCGTAATAATCGAGAGAGGTTTATTTAAGTTATGGGGAAGACAAAAGTAGGTATAGTCGGTTGCGGCGGAATTTCGGGCGGAAAGCACATTCCCGCGATCAAGAAGATCAAGGACGTCGAAATAACTGCGTACTGCGATATCATAATCGAGCGCGCAAAGGACTACAACGAGAAGTACTCGGACGGCAAAGCGAAAGTTTTCGAGAAGTATACGGATCTCGTTAAAGAAGATCTCGACGCGGTTTACGTTTGTACGCCTAACAACTCGCACTGCGAGATCACGGTTGCGGCGCTTAAAGCCGGCAAGAACGTTATGTGCGAAAAGCCTATGGCTATGAATTATAAGGAAGCGCAGGAGATGATCAAGGCGCGCGACGAGAGCGGCAAACTGCTTACGATAGGGTATCAGAACCGTTACCGTCCCGACAGCCTGTACCTTAAAAAGGAATGTGAAAGCGGCGCTTTGGGCGATATTTACTTCGCAAAAGCTCACGCGATCCGCCGCAGAGCCGTTCCTACCTGGGGCGTGTTCATCGACGAAGAAAAGCAGGGCGGCGGTCCGCTCATCGACATAGGAACGCACGCGCTCGATCTTACTCTCAACTTTATGCAGAACTACGAGCCGCTTTACTGCGTAGGCACGACGTACCACAAGCTGAACAAGCAGAAGAACACGGCTAACGCGTGGGGCGACTGGGACGTAAAAGCGTTCACGGCGGAAGATTCGGCGTTCGGCTTTATAGTAATGAAGAACGGCGCAACCATAGTGCTCGAATCGAGCTGGGCGCTCAATACGATAGAAGTCCGCGAAGCGTCGGTTACGCTGTGCGGCGACAAGGCGGGCGCGGAAATGTGCCGCGACGGTCAGGGACTTAAAATAAACGGCGTAAAGAACAACGTTCAGTACGTCGAGACACCGAACTTCAAGGCTACGGGCGTAGACTTTTTCAGCGGCAATTCGTTGGACGCCGCCGACGTGGAAGCGAGAACGTTCATAAACGCCGTCCGCGGCAAAGGCAAGCTCTACGTTACGGCGGAAGAAGCCGCAACGGTTACGAGAATTTTGGAAGGGATATACGAGTCGGCGAAGACGGGCAAGCCCTACTATTTTGATAAATAAAAGGTCGATAAAAAATCATGGAAAAACTTAAAACTGCGGTAGTCGGATACGGCGGAATGGGCGGCTATCGTATTCAAAGGCTGTCCGCGTCGGATAAATTCGAAGTTGCGGGGATCTACGATATAGATCCCGAAAGGTGCAAGGTAGCCGCGGAGAAAGGACTCAAAGTTTATTCTTCGCGCGAAGAGATAGTACGGGACGGCGTGAAAGCCGTCGTGATAGCCGTTCCCAACGACTGTCATGCGGAATACGTCGTTTATTTTGCGTCGAGCGGCGTCGGCGTTCTCTGCGAAAAGCCCGTTATGATGAGCAGTAAGGAACTCGAAAAAGTCGCGAAAGCCGTTAACGGTAAGGGCGTGTTCGCAATAAATCAGAACAGGCGCTTCGACAACGACTATCTCACCGTAAAAAAGATAATAGAGAACGACACGCTCCGCGGCGTTTACCGCATAGAGTCGCGCGTTGTCGGCGGCAACGGTATCCCCGGCGGCTGGCGCAAGGAAAAAGAACACGGCGGCGGAATGATGCTCGACTGGGGCGTTCACCTTATCGATCAGATATTACTTTTGACCGATAGCAAGATAAAATCCGTTTACTGCACGTACTCGTACGCGACGGGTTATAAGGTAGACGACGCCTGCGACTTGGAACTTATTTTCGACAACGGTCTGTCCGTGAATATCTTGGTCGAAACGAACACGTTTATCCCCATGCCGCGTTGGAGAATTTACGGCTACGGCGGCACCGCCGAGATAACGACCTGGAATTTGCAGGGCAAAATAGTCAAGCCGCTCCCGCTCGGAAACGCTTCTCCCGCGGGAATGGTTGCGGGCAACGGCTTTACGAAAACCATGGCGTACAAGCTGTCGGAAGAAACCGAAACGTTGCCGCTCCCCGAGATAACGCCGAACCCCGACGGGATCTATAACAATTTTTACGACGCGGTCGTAAACGGCGCGCCCGTACTCGTTACGAAAGATCAGGCGCTACGAGTTATGCGCGTTATGGAAGCCGCGGCAAAGTCGGCGGAGAGCGGGAAGGCGTTGACGGGTCTTAACTTATAGTTTTTTTCGGCGGCGTATAGCGGCACGTATAGAACTCGCTTGCGCTCGTGGCGTTCGCGCAACGCGCTCGGTTAGTGGCTACGTTTGCCGCGCAAGCTCAATCGAGTATGTCAAAATACACTCATTCGCTTGCGCGTCAACTGTTGCCCGTCTCCGCACCACTCTCCGCCGCCTTG
>DBEXQE010000042.1:0-12557 GCA_048167245.1 Christensenellales bacterium
TTGAGCGATTTCTCGACTGCGCTCGAAAGGACAAAAAGATTTTTTTAATCGTATTTTAATGCGAAACTAATTACTTTTTCAGCCGAAATGTTGTAATATAGAGTAGCAAGGGCGGGGAGCGGGCGATTTTAAGCCGCGACGACTTCCGAAATACTCTTGCAGATGGCGGACGCGATAAGTTCGGCGAGCGTGTAGACGAATCCGAGTTTTACCCCGTACAGACGGCTTTTGCCCATATCGGCAACCGTGGCGGTAACGGAAACGTCGCCCACTTTGGGCAATCTCTTGCCGACGGCGGCGCCCGGGTAGATCCCGTCGCCGATAACGCGTATCTCGCCGAGATCGCTCTTTTTTCCGAGCGACGAGTCGACGGCGATTATAAGGCTTTGCGGGTGCTTTTCGCGAATGAACCGCTCCGTTTCGACGAGATTCAGAGCCGTAACGGGCGAGAACAGCGAACCGTAAACGAAAGCGGGCGCGTCGAGCTTTTCGGTCAGAAGATGTCCTACGAGCGGACCCAAGCAGTCGCCCGTAACGCGGTCGGAGCCTATGCAGAGAACGACGGGCGCGGCGGCGAGCGTCGTTCCCGTGAGCAAGCGAAGTTTTTCGGCGATCGTATCGACTGTTTGGTTTTGCATGATACCGCGAATTATTGTCAAAACACAGACGGCTTAAACCGTTTGCGGAATATATTTTAAGGGAATAAAAATCACAAGGAGATAAAAATGTCATACATCGATATAGGAATAATAGTTCTCGTGGCATTGTTCGCGCTTATCGGACTGTGGAAAGGCGTTTTCAAATCGGTAGTAGCGTTTTTCGGGTGGTTCATCTCGATGCTCATCGCGGTGTTCTTGACGAGAGTCGTGTCGTACGCTCTGCTCGACGTGAAAGCGATAGGAAATTTCGTCTGCGGCTCCGAAGGCTTTTCGCTGTATAAGTGGATACTGGGCTTTTTGCCCGAAAAAGGCACGGAGTCGGGAATACTCGCGACGATAGTTTCACCGATCTATACGAAGATAGCCGGCTATGCGGGGCTCGGAGCGCTGAGCGCGGAAACGAGCAGACAAGCAGTCGCGCTCATGCTCGCTTACGGAATTTACAGCGTGATAGTCTGCGTCGGACTTTTTATTGCGATAAGGATACTTATGATGCTGTTCACGCTTTTCGTAAAGTCGCTCGCAAAGGACGGCAAACCGAACGCGATCAGCCGTTTGTTCGGATTTATCGTCGGAGCCGTGCGCGGCTTTGCGTATTCCGCGCTGATACTTATGATAATGGGTTATGCGCTCGCTATACCGCAACTCGAAAAAACGGTCGGCACGCAGATGGATAACAGCGTTATCGCCAAACCCGTTTACACGACCGTTCAGAAAATGACGAACAAGCTGTTTACGAGCAAGGACGAAGAAACGATCGACAAACTTATAAAAATTTCCGGCGTCGATCTGAGCGTAGAAGAAGAACTGCCGGGCGATCAGGGCGGAGAAGAAGATCAACAGCCCGGTAGCGGCGGCGAAGAACAGCTCCCCGACGGCGGCGGTGAAGAACAGGGCGGCGAGCAGTTGCCCGATACCGGCGGCGAAGATCAAGGCGGCGAAGAATAAAAACTTATGAGAGAGCGGTTGCGGAAATCAACCGCTCTTTTCTTATATATTTCGTCAATTTTTAGCAAGAACCGTCATATATATAAGAGATATAATAATATATATAGTTATAGGCTTGCGGCAAGGAGATTTTCTTATCATGAAATTCGAAAAAAGGCTTGTGATACTCGGCGGCGAAAACAACGCGAAAGGAACGCTCACGTTGGAAGCCAACGCATACGGAACTTTTGCGACTTTCAACGTATATAATATACCGGACCTGCTTTCGGGCGAGTACGCCGTCGGGATAAAAAATTCCGAGCAGGTGTTCACTCGCAGGATCGGGTCTTTGGGCAGGATACTGTCGCGCTTCAAGATAAACGATATGAGTCTGCGCGGTATCCACTGCGTTATATACGACACGGCTACGGAAACGCCCGTGCTGTACGGACATACGCCCGACACTCCCAAACTGTGGGCGGGCAACATGATGGACGGTATAAGGAGTAAGAAAGTTGAATTCCGTAAGGCGCCGCCTGAGAAAGCGGAGATTGAGAAATCGCTCCCGAGTTACAGCGATAGACCGCAAGAGATAGAAGATTATTTTCTGGATATTCTGCCGCAGGACGGAAGCTACCGCGATAACGCCGTGGCTCAGGTCAACTATTACCCGTCGGATATGAGCATAGAAGTTTCGTACACGAGTCGCGAGCAGTCGGGCTACAAGGCGGAAGAAAATCCCGTAGACGCCTTTTTGGAAAAGGAGAGCGGGGCGGATACCGTCGGCGAAAAGACGCAACCGTGGCAATACGCCAAGCAGTACATAGAAAGATATAAGGACTGCGCCGCCGCAAGCGGAACTTTCAGAAACGTCGGAGCCGCCGAAAAAGATGAAAAAGTTTCCAAAATGGAAACATTGGAGAGCGGGAGCGCGGAGCAAACTCCCGTAAAAGCTATCGACAATGACGTAAAAGTTTCCAAAATGGAAACTCCCGAAGATAAAACCGAAAACAAAAAAGAAAAAGACGAGGCCGCCGCTACGGTGGTCCCGCCCGTTTCGGAGTTCACCGCCGAGAACGCTTTGCGCGAGATCAAGACGGAAACTGTCTTTTACGAACAGGTGAAAGGGCAGTTAGACGAACTGTTCGGTTCGAACCCGCAGTTCGAGCCGCTGAACTCCATGATGCCCGACACGAAATGGATAAAGGTCGATTACGACGAAGCGGGCAAATATTACGTAGTGGGACTCATAGGCGACAAGCCCGATTATATTTGCTACGGCGTTCCCGCGTCGTTCACGCCAACGCCGCCCGACGAACTCGACGGCTACTGTCAGTGGTTGCCGCTCGACCCCGAAAAGCCCGAAGGCAACGGGTTCTGGATAATGTATCAGGATGCCGTAACGGGCGAAAGCGTCCGCAAGTAAAACTACTTGAAACTGTCATTTCGACCGAAGTGAGCGATAGCGAACGAAGCGGAGAAATCGCTCTGATTTATTATCTTTATAAGGATAAAAACTTATAAAACCGAATTATAAAGATAATTTGGAGCGATTTCTCGACTGCGCTACGCTCCGCTCGAAATGACAAGAAATTGTGTTATAAACACAATTTCTTGTCGGCGTTCGCTCGCAAACTCGCTCGGCTGAGGACAGTGCTGTGGGTAGATTCTCGACTGCGCACCGCCCTATGCCGTTTTATTACTTTACAATTTCTTTTCGCCGTCGTTGAAGTAGAGAACGCCGAGCGTGTTTTTCCCGCAGTGGCTCGTTATCGTGCCGCCCGCCACGGTTTCGTAGATATTTTCGAACGGAAAACGCTTCGATACTGCTTGCTTTACTCTTTCGACCATGCCGTCGGGCGCGGTCGTATAGGTTATAAAGCAACGTTTCAGATCCGGCGTGTCGTAAATATTCATTATATCCTGCACGTATTTGTCGATCGCCTTGTCGAACTTCGCAAGGTATTTTTTGCCGACGACCATTTTGCCGTCTTTTACCATGATCATAGGCCTGATGTTCAATATGTTCGAGAACAACAGCGCGACGCCGCTGCAACGTCCGCCCTTGTGCAGATAGGTCAGGTTGTCCACCACGAACGAAGCCTGAGTTTTCGCGGCGCGCTCACGGCACTTTTGCGCGATCTCCTCGCCGCTTAAATTTCCTTCTTCCGCAAGGTCGCAGGCGTAAAGCACGTTAAGTCCCGAACCCGTCGAAAGCGAGCGCGTGTCTACTACGTAAACGTTTCCGACTTCTTCCGCCGCCGCGCAGGCGTGCTCGTACGAAGTCGACATATCCGACGAAATGCAGAAATGGACGATCGAGCCGTTTTCGGGCTTGTGCTTTCTGAAAAATTCGACGTAGATCTCCTTGCCGCGCGCCGCCGTCTTGGGAAGAAGTCCCGATTTATCCACGTACGCATAGATCTTCTCGGGCATGCCTTCGCCGTCGGGTTCGTCGTTTTCGCCTAAGTTTATCATGAGCGGCATGACGGGCAGGTCGTGCGCTTTTATAAGTTCGGGACCTAAGTCCGAAATGCTGTCCGTGCTTACTTTTACGTTATACATTATGATATGCTCCTTTTCCGAAAGAATTTTATAATAATTTATCCGAACTTGTCAAACTTTTTTTATTAAATTCGCTTGACTTATTTGTCTTTTTGCTTTACAATAAAAAGGCTGTGCTGTAAAAGCGCGGTTTTTTGCGGATACAGGTATGACGTCGGAAGTTACCTTATCAAATAGAATAGCAGGGTAAGGAGAATTTCGACCGACTCAGCGCCGACGAAAAAGGATACGGCGCGACGCAACGGAAAACTTACGGTCGGTTAATGAAAAAGGGCGGCGGATACGCCTTAAAATTAACCCGCAAAAATGACACACACGACCGAGTTGTTGCGAATTGCTATGGAGGTATAAGAATGGCAAGTCAAAAAATCCGGATCAAGCTGAAAGCGTACGACCACGATCTGATCGACCAGTCCGCGGCGAGAATAGTCGAAACCGCGAAGAAGTCGGGGACGAAAGTTTCGGGTCCCATACCGCTTCCGACCGAAAAAGAAGTGGTAACGATACTCCGCGCCGTACACAAGTACAAGGATTCGCGCGAGCAGTTTGAAATGAGAACACACAAGCGTCTGATAGATATTTACAGCCCTTCGTCAAAGACCGTCGACTCGCTTATGAAGCTCGACTTACCCGCAGGCGTTGATATCCAGATCAAACTTTAAGGAAGAGACGTGGAGGTAAAGTAGAAACATGGAAAAAGCAATACTCGGTCGAAAACTCGGCATGACCCAGATTTTCGACGAAACAGGTCTTATGATACCGGTTACCGTAGTCGAAGCGGGACCGATGACCGTAGTAAGGAAAAAGACGGTAGAGCGCGACGGATACAACGCGGCGGTCGTAGCTTTCGAAGATATCCGCGAGGACAAGCTCGGTAAGCCCGAAGCGGGCGCGTTCAAAAAGGCGGGAGTAGCTCCCAAGCGCGTTTTGAAAGAACTTAAATTCAGCGATTGCGACAAGTTCGAAGTGGGCAGCGACATCAAGTGCGACATATTCTCCGACGGCGAGATGGTAGACGTTTCGGGCGTGTCGAAAGGGCACGGGTTCTCCGGGGCGATAAAGCGTTGGAACCAACACAGATTGAAGATGTCCCACGGTACGGGTCCCGTTCACAGATCCGTAGGCTCCACGGGCGCGAACAGCACCCCGAGCAAGGTGATAAAGGGTCTGCACATGCCCGGACAGTTCGGACACGACAACGTAACCGTTCAGAACCTTAAAGTCGTTAAGGTGGACGCGGAGAGAAACGTGCTTCTGATAAGAGGCGCCGTTCCCGGTCCCAAGGGCGGGCTCATAACGGTCAAGACCGCCGTTAAATCGAAGTAGGCGAAGGAGAACATTAGGATATGCCAAGCGTAAAAGTATATAAGCAAACGGGCGCGGACGCGGGAGAGATCGTACTCGACGATTCCGTTTTCGCCGCAGAATATAACGAGCCGCTTATTCACCAGGCAGTCGTAGCTCAGTTGAATAACGCTCGTCAGGGAACGAAAAGCGCATTGACCAGGACCGAAGTCCGCGGCGGCGGCATCAAGCCGTGGCGTCAGAAAGGCACGGGCAGAGCAAGACAGGGCTCGATCCGCGCTCCGCAGTGGACGAAGGGCGGCGTAGTGTTCGCTCCGAAGCCGAGAGATTTTTCTCAGAAAGTCAACAAGCAGGCAAAGCGCGGCGCTCTCGTAAGCGCGCTCAGCGCGAAAGTTACGGAGAACGAGTTGCTCCTTATCGACGAAATAAAGCTCGCGGCTCCCAAAACGAAAGAAATGAGCGCTATAATGAAGAACTTCAAGCTCGACGTAAAGACGCATAAAACGTTCGACGAGAACGGCGCCGTCGTAGAAAAGGCTTCCAAGGCGCTCCCCAAGGTGCTTCTGATCGTAACGGACAACGACGAAAGCGTGGTAAGAGCGGCGGGCAACCTGCCGTACGTGCGTACGATAAACAGCAACCTTATAAACGTATACGATCTCGTCGCTTCGGATAAATGCATGGCAACGGTCGACGCTATCAGGAAGATAGAGGAGGTATATAAAGCGTGAACGCTTACGATATAATCAAAAAGCCGCTTTTGTCGGAAAAAAGCTACGAAGGTATCCCCACGAAAAAGTACGTTTTCGAAGTCGATACCCGCGCGACGAAAACGCAGATAAAAGCAGCCGTAGAAGAGATTTTCAACGTGAAAGTCGAAAAAGTAAACACGGTAAACGTAAGAGGCAAATACAAGCGTCAGGGCAGAACGGAAGGCTACACCGCCAAGAGCAAGAAAGCGTACGTTCAGCTGACGGAGGGCAGTGCCGCAATCAAATTCTTCGAAAGTCTCGTTTAATGAGGCTTGAAAGAATTTAACGGACATTATAGGAGTAAACAGAAAACTATGGCAGTTAAAAGATTCAAAGCGATAACTCCGGGTACGCGCTTCAAAACGGTCTCTTCGTTCGAAGAAGTAACCAAAAGCACCCCCGAAAAATCGTTGACGGTAAGCATAAGCCGTAAGGGCGGCAGAAACAACACGGGCAGGATCACGGTCCGCCACATAGGCGGCGGAAACCGCATCAAGTACAGAAAGATAGATTTCAAGCGCGACAAGGACAATATCCCCGCAACCGTAAAATCGATCGAGTACGACCCGAACAGGACCGCATATATAGCGCTTTTGTGCTATGCGGACGGCGAAAAGAGATACATTCTCTGCCCGCTCGGACTTTCGGTCGGCGATAAGATAATAAGCGGCGACGACGCCGACATCAAGGCGGGCAACGCGCTTACGCTCAACGCCATTCCCGTAGGTACGATGGTACACAATATCGAAATGCAACCCGGCAAGGGCGGTCAGATAGCCAAGACGGCGGGAGCGGCGGCTCAGCTCATGGCAAAAGAAGGCAAGTACGCAACGCTCAGACTTCCTTCCGGCGAAATGCGTCTTATACCGCTTTCGTGCAAGGCGACGGTAGGTCAGGTCGGAAATCTCGACCACGAACTCGTATCGCTCGGCAAGGCGGGCAGAAAAAGACACATGGGCGTCAAACCGACCGTCCGCGGCGTAGTCATGAACCCCTGCGACCACCCTCACGGCGGCGGCGAAGGCAAATCGCCTATCGGCAGACCCGGTCCGGTATCCCCTTGGGGTCAACCGGCTCTCGGCTTGAAAACGAGAAAGAAGCGCAAGAATACCGACAAGTTTATCGTCAAACGTATCAATTAGGATGGTTTAGAGTATGAGCAGAAGTATTAAAAAAGGTCCTTACGTCGAAGAAAAACTTTACCAAAGAGTAAAGGCTCAATCCGAATCGACGGAGAAAAAGGTTATAAAAACTTGGTCGAGAAGCTCGACTATATTCCCCGAATTCGTAGGCAGTACCATTGCGGTTTACGACGGCAGAAAGCACGTTCCCGTCTACTGCACGGAAGAAATGGTCGGTCATAAACTCGGCGAATTCGCTCCCACGAGAACGTTCAAGGGTCATGCGGGCGAGAAAACCACGTCGGGCAAATAGGAGTTTTAAGTTATGGCAACAAGAATGAAAGAAAAGACGCAGGAGCGTCATGAAAATAAAGATACGCGCCCTAAGGCTCATGCGAGATATATCCGCATTTCGCCGTACAAGGTAAGAGCGGTTCTCGACATAGTGCGCGGCTTGTCCGTAAACGAAGCGCTCGCAGTGCTCGAAGCTACTCCCAAAGCGGGCAGCGAAATAGTTTCCAAACTCATAAAATCCGCAACCGCCAACGCGGAACACAATCAGGGGCTTTCCCGCGCGGATCTGAAAGTAGCCGAAATATATGCTGACGGCGGTCCTATATTAAAGCGCGTTCAGCCCGTGTCCAAAGGCAGAGCGTACAGGATAAACAAGCGTACGAGCCATATAACCGTTATTCTCGATACGTTAAAGGAGGCTAAATAATCTTTATGGGACAGAAAGTTAATCCGCACGGATTGAGAGTAGGCGTTATAAAGGGCTGGGACGCGGCTTGGTACGCCGGCAAAAAAGATTTCGCGGCGCTTTTGTTGGAAGACAACAAGATCCGCAAGTTCGTTAAAGACAAATACTACGCATACGGCGTTTCGAAAGTAGTTATCGAGCGTCCGCAGGGCAAAGTCGTAGTTAATATCCACACTTCCAAACCCGGTATGATAATAGGTCAGAAGGGCGCGGGCGTGGAAGCTCTCAAAAAAGAAATGTCGAAGCTCGTAGACGGCAAACAGCTCCATATCAACGTTATGGAAGTAAAGCGTCCCGATATGGACGCTACGCTCGTTGCCGAGAGCGTTGCGGCACAACTCGAAAAGCGCAGTTCGTTCCGTCGCACGATGAAGCAGGCGATGGGCAGAGTCATGCGCTCGGGCGCAAAGGGCGTCAAGATAATGGTCGCAGGCCGTCTGGACGGCGCGGAGATCGCGAGAAGCGAGCATTATCACGAGGGTTCGATACCCTTGCAGACGTTGCGCGCCGACATAGATTACGGCGTAGCTACGGCGCACACGACTTTCGGAGCCATCGGCATCAAGGTCTGGGTGTACAAGGGAGAAGTTCTTCCCGTGCCTAAGGAAGCCGTTAAAGAAGGAGGCAATGAATAATTATGTTAATGCCTAAAAGAGTAAAGAGAAGACGCGTTCAACGCGGCAGAATGAAAGGCAAAGCCAACAAGGGCAATATAATAGCATACGGCGAATACGGTCTCGTGGCTCTCGATTGCGGTTGGATAACTTCGAATCAGATCGAAGCCGCCCGTATCGCGATGACGAGATATATCAAGCGCGGCGGACAGGTTTGGATAGACATTTTCCCGCACAAGCCCGTAACGAAGAAGCCCGCCGAGACCCGCATGGGATCCGGTAAAGGAAGTCCCGAATACTGGGTAGCCGTGATCAAGCCGGGCAGAGTTCTGTTCGAAATGGCGGGCGTTTCCGAAGAAGTAGCGAGAGAAGCGTTGCGTCTTGCGTCGCACAAGTTGCCCGTAAAATGCAAGATCGCCAAGAAAGAAGACCTCGTTTCGGCGGACGCTCCGCAGGAAAAGGCAGAGGAGGTTAAAGCGTAATGAAAGCTAAGGAAATACGCGAAATGCAGTCTGACGAGCTTATCGTTAAGCTGAACGACTTGAAGCAGGAACTTTTCAATCTTCGTTTTTCTCACACCACGGGTCAGCTCAACAACCCCATGCAAATGGTTGCCTGCAAAAAAGACATAGCAAGGATCAAAACTATACTTCGCGAGCGCGAAACGCAGGCTAAGTAAGGAGAGATAACATGGAAGCGCAGATAAGAAATAACAGAAAGGTAAGAGAAGGTCTTGTCGTTTCCGACAAAATGGACAAAACCATTATAGTCGAGATAAAGGACAAGGCAAAGCACCCGCTGTATAAAAAGACGATAAACAAGACCAAAAGGCTTAAAGCTCACGACGAGAACAACGAGTGCGGCATAGGCGACAAGGTCGAGATCGCCGAGACGAGACATCTCTCGAAAGACAAGTGTTGGCGGCTGGTGCGCATTATCGAAAAAGCAAAATAATTTGAAACCGCTGATGCGGCTTCGAATTAAGTTGAAAACGGAGGCAATAGAAAATAATGATACAACCACAATCGTATCTCAAAGCCGCAGACAACAGCGGCGCGAAAGAGATAATGTGCATAAGAGTTTTGGGCGGATCGTTCCGTAGAAGCGCAAACATAGGCGACGTTATAATAGCGTCTGTAAAGAGCGCGTCGCAGGGCGGCACCGTCAAGAAAGGCGACGTAGTCAAGGCGGTCGTCGTTCGTACGCATCAGGGCATCAACAGACCCGACGGAAGCCATATAAGATTCGACGACAACGCGGCGGTCATCATCGACAATCAGAAACAGCCGCGCGGGACCCGTATCTTCGGACCCATTGCAAGAGAGCTGAGAGACAAGGATTATATGAAGATCATATCCCTTGCTCCGGAAGTTATGTAGTTTGAAATCGCATTCATCGCGCAATACTGCGTTAAGCTCCGCTTTTCTCGGGTTACGTACCGGAAGTACGCGCCCCGTCGAAAATGCTCGCTTGCCTTGTCTTGCGCGCGACTGCAACTTCAAACATTCGATATTAGGAGGTTAATATTCAAACCACATGAACAGTTTATTCGTAAAGAAAGGCGACAACGTAAAAATACTCGCGGGCAAAGACAAGGGCAAGACGGGCAAGATAATCGCGTCCGATCCCGAAGCAGGCAGAGTAACCGTTGAAAATTGCAATATCATAGTCAAGCACGTGAAGCCCCGCGGCGCTCAGAGTCCCGGCGGAAAGCAAAAGATAGCCGGCACGATCGACGCGAGCAACGTTCAGATAATCTGCCCGTCGTGCAACAAGACCACGCGCGTGGCTCATGCGGAAGCGGACGGCAAGAAGATAAGGATCTGCAAAAAATGCGGCGCGTCGCTCGACGTTAAAGTAAAAGCGGAGAAAAAGACGGCTAAAAAGTCGGCTAAGAAAGACGAAACCGCTCCCGCTACCGAAGAAAAGAAAACGGTAAAAAAGACAGCGGCTAAAAAGACGACCGTCAAGAAGACGGAAGAAAAAAGCGACAACGCTTAATCGGAGGATAGGATGGCAGATAAAGAAAATCAGGTAGCTAACGCACCTGCTACCGATAAGAAACCCGCGGCTAAAAAGCCCGCCGCAAAAAAGACGGACGCTCCCGCGAAAGATTACAAACGCCCGCAAAACCCCGAGCGCAACAGATTGAAAAGGCGTTACTACGCCGAGATCATTCCCGCTCTCATGAAAGAAAAGGGCTACACGAACGTTTTCCAGGTCCCCAAGCTCGAAAAGATAGTTCTGAACATGCGTTTGGGCGACATAAAAGACAACTCCAAGAGTATTCAGATAGCTCAGGGCGAGTTGGAAGCGATCTGCGGACAGAAAGCGGTCATAGTCAAGGCGAAAAAGTCCGTCGCAAACTTCAAGTTGAGAGAAAATCAGCCGATCGGCGTAAAAGTTACGCTTCGCGGCGACAAAATGTACGAATTTCTCGATAAGCTCATAGCGATAGCGCTCCCGCGCGTCCGCGACTTCCACGGAATTTCGGGAAAGTCGTTCGACGGCAGAGGCAACTACGCGATGGGTATAAAAGAACAGATCACGTTCCCCGAGATCTCGTACGAAGCAGTCGAAAAAGTACGCGGTTTCGACGTTTGTATCGTAACGACGGCTAATTCGGACGAAGAAGCAAAAGCGCTCCTTGTTAAGCTTGGAATGCCTTTCAGGAACTGACAGGGAAAGGAGATATTGAATAATGGCTAAAAAAGCAATGGTAAACAAACAGCAAAGACCCGCTAAGTACTCCACGAGAGCCTACACGCGTTGCAGTATCTGCGGCAGACCCCACGCGGTTTTGCGCAAGTACGGTATTTGCAGAATATGCTTCCGCGAACTTGCCTACAAGGGCGAAATTCCGGGCGTTAAAAAGTCGAGCTGGTAAGGAGGAACGTCATCATGGTAGTAACAGATCCCATAGCAGATTTATTGACCAGAATACGTAACGCGCTCACGGCGCGCCACGATACGGTTACAGTTCCGAATTCCAAAATGAAAAAGGCTATCGTCGATATTCTCGTTGCCGAAGGTTACCTTAAATCGGCGGAAGCAGTCGATATCGACGGACACAGCAACATTCTGATAACGCTCAAATACGGACCGAAGTACGAAAAAGTCATAACCAACTTGAAGCGTATCTCGAAGCCCGGCTTGCGCGTATATTGCGGTTGCGAAGACCTTCCGACGGTTTTGGGCGGACTCGGCATCGCGATCATTTCGACCTCGAAAGGCGTTATGACCGACAAGCAGGCAAGAAACCAAAGAGTAGGCGGGGAAGTACTCGCTTACGTATGGTAGGAGGTTGAGAAGTTAATATGTCCAGAATAGGCAGAATGGTTATAAACGTACCCGCGGGCGTTACCGTAGACGTAAAAGACAAGGTCGTTACGGTAAAAGGACCCAAAGGCACGCTGTCGCAAACGATAAACGACAGAAACATAAACGTCAAACTCGACGGAACGGCTCTGCACGTAGAGAGAACCGCCGAAACGAAAGAAACGAAATCCAAGCACGGTCTTTACCGTCAGCTTATAAACAATATGGTCAAGGGCGTCGTAACGCCGTTCACCCGCACGCTCGTAATTCAGGGCGTAGGTTACAAGGCGTCCATGTCGGGAAATAAGCTCGTTATGAACATAGGGTTTTCGCACCCCGTCGAATTCGTAGCTCCCGAAGGGATCACGCTCGCGTGTCCCGACGCTACAACGGTTACCGTTACGGGTATTTCGAAAGAACTCGTGGGTCAGACCGCCGCAACCATAAGAAGCAAACGCCCCGTCGAGCCTTACCACAACTACGGACTCCATTATTCGGACGAAGTACTTATCAAGAAAGAAGGCAAGACGGCAGGT
>DBEXQE010000043.1:0-7560 GCA_048167245.1 Christensenellales bacterium
TGGATAGTACGCACCCCGATCGCACACCGCGGCTTTCACACTGCGGAGCTTCCCGAGAACTCGCTCGGCGCATTCGCAAGCGCCGCCGAAAACGGATTTGCGATCGAACTCGACGTGCGCATGATAGACGACGGGACCGTAGTCGTATTCCACGACGATTCGCTTACGCGCATGACCAATTCCGACGGCTATATCGGAAACATGAAAAAGGAAGACCTGAAAAGTCTTAAACTCGTAGGGACGGAATATTCCATCCCGACGTTCGAAGAAGTTCTGACCGAAGTAAACGGTTCTACGCCTATCCTGATAGAGATCAAAAACGACGGCAAAGTCGGCAAACTCGAAAACGACGTCATGGACATGTTGTCGGGCTACAACGGAAAAATAGCCGTTCAGTCGTTCAACCCTTATTCGCTCGAATATTTCGAAAAGCACGCGCCGCAATATCTGCGCGGTCAACTTTCTATGTTCTTCAATAAAGGAGATTTGCCGTTTATCAAGCGTTACCTGTTAAAACGCCTGAAAATGAACAAGGTATCCAAACCCGACTTTATTTCTTACGCGGCGGACAATCTTCCCAACCCGTACGTATCCATGACAAAGCTCCCCGTGCTTGCCTGGACGATACGCTCGAACGGCGAAATGGAAAGCGTCCTGCCCTACTGCGACAATATAATCTTCGAGAAATTCACCCCGTTTATCACGCGGAATTATGAATGAGTTTTTTAACGCGCTTAAAAACAAGCGAGCAAGAAAAGAGTACTTAAAATCCATGCTCGTCGGCATATTGTCGACCGCATTGGATTTTTTGGTTCAAGCCGTAATTATGTACATGGCGGGACACGACAAGTACCTGAATTTCTTCTCGGTGTTTTCGGGCAAAACGGTGGACGGACTGCCTTACACCCTGCCGCTGTCACTGTATCTGACTTCGATAGTCGTGAGTTTTACCGTTTCGATACTGTTCAACTACCTTATGTGCGCGTTTTTCGTTTACGAATACGGCAACGTGGGCAGAAACAACAAAGGTTTTCTGAGATTTTGTATTTTCTCACTGCTCGGTCTTTCGATAACTACGGCGGGCAGCGCGATCGGATATGCGGGAATCGGAGCGAACTCGGGCATAGCCGTCTGGGGAATAAAGATCTGCATATCGCTCGTTATGTTCGTGTTCAACTTCTTTACGAGAAAATATTTCGTATTCAATATCGCTCTTATACGCGACGACGACAATACGATAAATCTATAAAATCGGTTACATAAAAAACGACCCCGAAAGCCTATCGCTCCGGGGTAGTTTTTTTTATTCTTTGTTCTGCGTTGCCGCCGCTTCGGCAGTCGTCTCTTGCGCAGTTTCCTGCGCTTTGTCGGTGTTATCGAACTTAGGCATATGGCGCTCGGTTATCTTTATAAGTCCGTGGCGCACGAGCGTTTCGGTCGCCGTGAACGGAACTGCGTAATCCACGTATTCGGGATTTTCGGCTTTCTTTATGCCCTGCTCGGCAAACGCGGCGTCGATAAGTTGCATAGCGTACGTAATACGCCTTTCGCCCTTGACGCGGTACAACAGCGGCGTATTCGTGTTTTTACTGCGCTTGGACAGATCTTCGACCTTATATTTTGTGCCGTCGTAGCGCGCGGGATCGGTCGCAAGACACATACAAAGAGTCTTACCGCGAATAACGAACGCGGCGACCACTTCTCTGCCGAACTTGAACGTTTCACGTTTCCAGGTGTCGGACACGGCGACGCCGTCATACGACAGAATATGGTTCTTGACTTTCGAGTAGCAGACTTTCAAAGCGTCGTCGGACTGAATGATCTTAGCCGCGAAACTGCGGTTGTACGCGATGCCCTTTGCCGCCGCCGAAGCGTCGTCCACTTCCGCGCCGGTTATATTGCCCACGACCTTTATGAGCCTGTTCTTTATAAGCACGCGCGTGGACTTGTACGGAAGCGTGAAGTCCGCGACCTTGTAGTCGTCCTGCTTTGCAATGTTAAAGCCCGCCGCGACAATGTCTATAAGCTCTTTCGCGTAAGCGCACTTTCTGTCGCTCGTAATGCGGAACATACAGGACAGAGCCTTTTCCTTTCCGCCCGAAACGTCGACGACCTTATACTTAGTGCCGTCGAACAGCGACGCGTCCGTCGAAAGGAGCAAACAAAGCGTTTTACCGCGCACGACGAACGCCGCGACGCTCTTTCTTCCGACGTGGAAAACTTCTTTCTTCCAGCTTACGCGCGACTTCATGCCCTTGTAGACCATAAGACAGTTTTTAAGCTCGGAATAGCGCGCTTTCAGATCCTTATCGCCCTGCGTGATACGCGCGATAAAACTGCGGTTATAGCGGACGGCATTGCCGGCTTCGTTGAGTTCTACGTCTGCCGAATCTTCTGGTTCTTCACCGAATTCTTCGATCTCGGCTACTTCTTCCGCTTCTTCTTCGTCGTCTTCTTCGGGTTCTTCTTCCGCTACGACGACCGCGCCCAAGTTCGCATTATAAGTTTCGGTTTGCGGCAGATCGCCGAGCTGTGCGCCCGAACGCATTGCGGCGAGCTTATTCAACAATTCGTTTCTCTGCAACTGCAATTGCTCCGTGCGCAATATGTGAACGCCGCGCTTATGCAAAAGGTACGCGATATAAACTATAAGTCCTATCAATGCGGCTATCAATATCGCAACTATGACTATTGCGGCTATCTGACCCGGTGAAAACAGGCTTACGGAATACACTGAGCTTATCATTATTGCGCTACCTCCGCGTCTTGTTGAGTTGTCTCGGCTTCTTTTCGAGCGGCTTCGGTCTCCAAGCGTTTCTTCTTTCTGAGTTTAACGTACATAACGGCGGCGACCGCTCCGAGAATGCCCGCGGTACCCGACATAGTGCCGATAACTATCGCAAACACCGTATTCGAACCGAGAACTTCCCACGTGATCTCGACCGATCCGACGGAGCCGTCCTCCCACTCGTAGTTGTCGGGATCTATAAGGTCGACCTTGGCAATAAACGTTCCGCCGTATCCCGTGCGGTTATCCGATATAGTCATGATCGAACCGTCGAAGCCCGTAGGAATATATTCGAGGATCTTGCCGTTAACGATCATCTTCTTGCCGCTGTCGAACGGGAACGCAACTTTTTGCTTTGCGATCGTCCAGGTAAGCGCGACGTTACCGTCGGAGTCGAGCGCGCTCGACGAATTCCACTCGTAGTTAGCGGTATCTTTAAGCACGAGAGTTACGTTATACGTTCCGGCATTGACTGCATGAACGTACAGCTTTCCGCCGCTCAGGTTAGATACGCCGCCGTAAACGACGTCCATAACGGTAGAATCGAAACCGTTCACGTCAGCCGCCAAAGTATCGCCCGTGTAAACGTCGTTCTTGTTCTCGCCTTCGCCGATCACCGTAAGCGTGGGAACGTTTATCTTCGCCTTGGCTATCGTAAACGACGCAAACCCTATGTTCTGCGGATCGTTGCCGTCGTAAACGTAGTTGTTCGTAGTAGGCGTGATATAAACGAATACCATGTACTGACCCGCTTGCGTAGGCGTGCCGTTTACTATCTTGCCGTCCAACGAGCGGTAAGTAAACGTATATTTATCCCTGCTGCCGTCGGGATCGAAAGTAGTCGCTATCTCCGGCTCGTTCGGCGTTTCTCCGTAAGTCCAACCGTTTACCGTAAACGAAGTAACGATATTCTTGGCGGGAGTTATTTCGAACTCGGCGCTCTGCGTATCTCCGCTGACCCGCGTCCACTGATAATTGTCGGGATCCTTGATCCTGACGGAAACGCTATACGTACCTACGTTCGTCCAATTATTCCCGTAGATTACGTTGAACCGATCATTAAATTCCGTAGCAGTATAACCCCTATACGATACGACGGGAGTAAGAACGCCGCCCGTATAGACTTGACTTTCTATCACGATATCGTCGGATATAAGCTGTTTCTTGATAACGGTGAACGAATAAGCCGTAATGCCCGTCAACTCGTAATTGTTCGAATAAGCCGGAGCAAGCGATACGGTAACAGTATAAGAACCGGCTTTTTTAATCGGCGTGTCGCTCGTACCGACGATATTGGATCCGCTGTAAGTATACACATAACCGACGGTTTCACCGACGTCTGTTCCGACTGTTTCGGTTACAAGAGTATTGGATACGGACTCGACATTGCCTTCGCTTACCGAAATTTTTCCGATCCTAATCTGTTTTTTCGTAACTTCATACTGTCCGAAACTCAACGTAATGTTATAGTTTGCAAATTCCGTTTCAAAGCCGCTCTTACAAACAGCCTTAAAGCTGTATTTATCGGCATTGGGTTTCGAAGTCGCTCCGTATTCCCGTCCGCGAGAATCCACAAGAACGAATTGAATGTAATCCAAAACTTTTTCATCGTCGGAACTAATTCCGTGTCCCATACCGAGATCGAGATCCGCTCCGTAAACCGAGTTCCTGCTTTCGACAGATATGCTGACAGATTTTTGCGTTACGGTGAACTCGCCGTCTCTCGGTCTTACGAAATAATTCGTATATTCGAGACCGGTTACCGTACCGCCATTTTCGGTCTGCAATCTGAGAATGTAGTTACCCACATTAACATTCAATGCGGGCGTATCCGTTATGTTTTCGATTCCGTTATAAAGAGCGTAAATCACATTTCCTTTACCGCTTTCCAATACAAGGTCGGAACGCGATTCGCCGTTCATGAACCCGCTCAAATCGAACCAATAAGTCCCGTTCGCGTTAAACTTTGTTCCATAAACCGCACTGCCGCTCGGAGTTGCGTAAAGCGTAGCCTTACCTATATCGAGAGTTATTATGCTGTGTCCGCCTACAAACGTTCCGTTATGGTCGCCGAGACTCTTGGCTAATATCCAATATTGCCCTGCTGCTGACGGCAATCGTCCCGTCGTCCATGCGGCATTCAAATCCGGCTTTTGCTCGTTAGACGTCGTTTTGCGAATATATCCGTAACTTATTGCGCCGCCGAGCTTAGACGTTGCGACAGCTTGATAATTCAATCCGTAAGTAGTGGCAATATCGGCATTGTCGTTTGCAAAAGTAACTACGTCTTCGCCTTGCAGAATAAGCCACGTTTCCGTTTTAGGCGCAGTCGAATTATCGTTCCATACGTAATTCGAAGTAGATCCGAGCGTAAACGTAACTATATATTCGCCCATATTGACTGCGGAAATCCTTACGCCGTTGTCGATAGGCAAAACTCTGTTACCCGCTGATGTTACCGATACCGCGCCGCCCCAATCACTATTAAACAACACGTCGAGCGTATGCTGTTCGCCGTCGAATTTTTGGCCTCTCCAAGCGGCATCGTAATCGCTACCGCCGAAATTCGGAGCGGATATCGGTTTCGGATCAACCTTAAACACATAGTAAGCACTGAATAGGTTGCTTGTGCTTGCGTTGACTTGACTGTATTGTGCGCGCAATACGTAAACTCCCGCATTTCCGTCATAACTATATCTGTAACTTCCGAAATTTGCGTCGTTTACGCCCAAAGCCGCAAGTTTTGCCCCCATTTCGCCATCGTAGTTATTAAACGATTTACCCAACAAGTCTGCATAAGACGAACCGGTTGCTTTCGCATAAGTTATATCGAAACTCGTATTAGGATATACGGTGCCCCCGACTGTAATAGTTATATCTCCGTCGGTCTCGCCGTACTTCCAAGAAGATTTACTCAAACTGATTTCAAGTTCCACTTTATCGGTAGTTACGGAAAGCGTAAGCATAATTTCGTCAAACAAATCATTGCCGTATTTCAACTTATAATTATCCTTTTTGTCTGCAAGCAAACTCAAAGTTATATTATAAGTTCCGATAGATTTCGGCGTAAACGTTATTCCGCGCTTAATACCGCCTTCCGTTACGGTATACTTAAACGTTCCGGCAACGGTGCCCTCGGGTATATCGATTTCGGTTGTTTGACTGCCGCTTCTTACCACTTGCACGAATTCGGAAACAGTCATAAAATACGAGTCGAAATCTTGGATATATGCTTCTTCAGGATTTGCCTTATCGAAATTAACAAGAGTTGCCTTTTGCCAACTGATAGGAACGGGCAACTTTTCGATTTCAAAAGCGTTCACAAGCGATTGCGTAGGCGTATTTCCATCGAAAATATAATTGTCATTAGTCAACGTTACATTTACGGTATAAATTCCGGCATTAATCGGATCGGCATTTGCACCGTCTTTTACGTAACTAAGCGTATACGTAGGCTTTTTGGAGCTAAACAAATCCGCCGGTATGCCTTCTATATTCGTAAAAGCAATGCCCGGCACGATTTCACGCGAATACTTGCCGTCGTCGCCTCTTACCTGATTTCCGTTATAAACGTACTCGTCATCTATTACCGACGAACTTATAACGCGCGGATATACTTCAAACGGCGTTGCCTTGCACGTAACGTTATAATTAAGCATCCAAAACTCGTCAAGCCAATACCCGAGATAATAATTTCCTTTACCCGTTTTCCAAGGCGAATATCCTTTATCGTCTTTTGTAAAGGATTCCGTAGTCGAAATGCGGATACTTCCTATCGTGCCGTGCTGTGAAGTATCTCCGTCTCCGCCGCCGTCGGGATTGTAAATGCTTCCGCCCATAAATTGTCCGAATTTATAACTCATTCCGATCGAATTGCCGTAGTAAACTCCAGTTGCGTTGCCATCGACAACAACTTCAACGGTAAGATCGGCTTTCTTGATAATAAAGTTTGCTCCGGACGAAAACTCTATTTCGAAATTCTGATTATAGTTTTCATTGTTCAAAGTCCCGATCGGAGTCATCGAATATACGCCGCAATTTATCGCATCCGCCGGCAATTTGACTGTAAGATTAAGATCGATCAATTTCAAATCCGTATATTCGCCGTTCCACCAGTTCGTTGCCGAGAAGAACTTATTGAAATTGACTTCGCTTTCTCTTATTCGCCTTTGCAATTCTTCGTTCCACTTATTGCCGTTATAAGTAGCTTGCGCCAAATCGTTTCCGCCGATTGCGACGGAATCCGGCTTTTGAGCATAAATATGCCAAGGATTACCCGTAGCACCTTTTACGTCAACGTTGATTTTGCGCCGTTTAACTTTCAGGTTGTTGTTTGCATCTTTTTGCTGAATATTGTAGTTCAACGAATCTATTCCGCCAACCGTAACGGTACAGTCATTGCCTGCGGGAGTTGCACCGTCCTTTCTGCTGTAATAATTGACGGAAGCAAAAGTAAACTTACCTTCGTTACCCAATCCAAAAGGTGCATTATTCTTTTTTTCCGTTTGTATAAGATCGAACAGTGAACAAGCTACGGCATCCTCGGCGTTTTCGCCCAAATAAAAGCTTAAAGAATATCCATTAAACAAAACATTTGTACCCGATCCGATTTTTCCGAGTTCGGACAGCGCGTAATTTACGTTTTGAGTCCATGCGGATTTTGCTTGTTCCGTGTTATCGCTGTTATAAGCCGCTTTCCAAGCCGCATCGTACGATATGGAATCAACGAATTTAGTAGCGTATTGTATTTCTGTATTATCTATTTTTATAAA
>DBEXQE010000044.1:0-2412 GCA_048167245.1 Christensenellales bacterium
GGGATAGCGAGCAGGCGCAAGTGCGAGCAACTCGTGCTTGACGGCAGAGTAACGGTCAACAACAAAAAGATAACTTCTCTTTCGACCGAAGTCGACGAAGAAACGGACAAAGTTTCCGTCGACGGAAAAAAAGTCGAACCCATACATAAACATATCTATATAATGCTCAACAAGCCGAAAGGCTATATTTCCACCACTTCGGACGAAAAGGGCAGAAAAACCGTTTTGGAGCTTTTAGAACCGAAATTCTCCGAAAAGAGAATTTTTCCCGTCGGCAGACTCGATTACGACACGGAAGGGCTGTTGCTGTTAACGACCGACGGCGAGCTATCGAACCGTCTTATGCACCCGCGCCACGAAATAACGAAAACGTACGTCGCCAAAATAGAAGGCGAGATAACCGAAGCGGAGCTTAACAAGATCCGCGGCGGCGTTATTTTGGACGGCGAAAAGACGAACAAATGCAAAGCCAAAGTAGTCGGCTTTTCCGACAATATAAGCCGCGTGGAAGTTACGATCTCCGAAGGGCGCAACCGTCAGATAAGGCGCATGTTCGAAACGATCAACCGCGAAGTCGTATTCTTAAAGCGCGTCGCGATAGGCGAGATACGTTTGGGCGGACTTTACCGCGGAGAGTCCCGCGAACTCAAAGACGATGAGATCGAATATCTGAAAAACGTATAGCAATATTTCAACTTAGTTAATAAAAAAATCGAAAAATGCAAGCCGAATTGCTTGTATTTTTTTTACGGTTATTGTATACTTAAATATAATGGGAAGTTTGGGAATTTTTCCCGATTGAAACATATCAAAAACATATTTGCGGAGGTATATAAATGAGCGGAGCAAGTCAGCTGAAAAAAATGACCGACGAGCTTACCAAGACGAATAAGGGAGTAAACGCGCTGATCGAAACGCTTGCGGACGATAAGTCCTTTGTGGAGTGCGACAGATTCGTGCGCAGTGAAACCGAACTCGGAGACGCCGTCGGAGAGGGCGTTGTCAGCGGTTTCGCCGTAATAGGCGGGATAGGCGCGAACGTTTTCGCCGTAAACGGAGAAGTCCTTAAAGGCGGAATAGGAAAGCGCAACGCCGATAAAATAGTAAAGTGCGTGGAAAACGCCGTAAAGAGCGGTAATCCGCTCGTAGCTGTCTTCGACACGAGCGGCGCGAGATTTGCCGAAGGCGTGGAAGCTCTCGAAGGCTACGGCAAGATAATAAACGCGTTTTCGTGCGCGTACGGCAACGTGCCCGTAATAAGCGTTGTAAAGGGCAACAACTTCGGTCTTTCTTCGTATCTGTGCGCCGTTTGCGACGTTTGCATAGGCTACGACAAGTCGGTTACGGCTACGTCGAGTCCGCTCGTCATTTCGGCGAAAGCGGGGATCGACCTTAGCAAGGTCGGTACCGCCGCCGTTCATTCGAAGTCTACGGGGCTTTACGCAATTACCGTAAAGAGCGACAAAGAGCTTAAAAAGGCTGTCGGCGATATACTCGATATACTCGTGTGCGACGTTGCCGAAACGGGCGACGACGCGAACCGCGTCGCAAAATCGCTCAAAAGCGGCGTCAAGACCGACGTTCTTATAAAGGAAATTTTCGATAACGGCACGTTCACGGGACTTCGTTCCGAATTCGCGCTCGAGACCGTTACGGGTCTTGCCCGCATAGGCGGTCAGAGCGTGGGCGTTGTCGCTGTCGGCGAAAGACTGACTTCCGACGCGTGCGTTAAAATAGGCGAGCTTCTGAACACGTGCGAATCGTATTCGTTGCCCGTCATCAATCTCGTGGACTGCAAGGGCGTTGTTACGGACGCGGCGCAGGAGAACGCTTCGCTCATAAGAGAAGTCGCCAACGTAATGTATCTTTACAGTCAGCTTTCCGTTCCGAAAGTGGCTCTCGTTACGGGAAGCGCGATCGGAGCTGGTTATACCGCATTCTGCTCCAAGAGCCTTGCGGACTATACGCTCGCATGGCCCGACGCTCAGATAGGCGCGCTCGAAGCCGTATCGGCGGCGGAACTTATTTATTCCGACGAGATCGCAAAGTCCAAGAATAAGGACGCGGCGGCAAAAAAACTCGCGGACGCTTACGCAGAAGAAAATATGCTCGCGGCGACCGTTTCGGCAAAGGGTTATATTGACAACGTTATCGAGCCGTCTTTTTCGCGCCAGTATATCATATCGGCTTTGCAGATGTTCGGTAAAGGCAGGTAAGCGGATCATGTTGTTAAGCGAGATCAAACTTTTCGAGAAATTCTATATATCTATTCCCGAAACGCTCGTATACGTGCTGATAGGTATTTTAGGCGTATTTCTCGTGCTTGCCGTGCTTATTGGGCTACTGTACGCCGTGCAGTTGCTGTTTAAGTACGACGTTTTCGATAAGATAGGCAATATATTCAAAAAGAAA
>DBEXQE010000045.1:0-3707 GCA_048167245.1 Christensenellales bacterium
TTTGTCATATTCAAATGACCTCCTAAAAAAAATTTTGTATTGTATGTAAACTCTTTTCAGAGTAAACACCTGATTAAATATCGTATCTCGCCAAAATCTCCGACGGGGACTTGAAGAGAACGAACAAATACGGAATGAGCGATATGCAAGTCATTGCCACTGCGCCTACGGCAAAACTTGCCGCCGCAAGACCTATAAAGCCCGCAAACGCCACGTTAATAATCGCATACCTTACCGCAACGAGAGCAATAGCCGCAACCGAGAACACAAAGAAACTCAAAGTGTTATGAACGATTGCCAAAACGCACTCCTTGAACAAAAGGTTACTCTTGTTTACGCCTATCGCACGGTAAATTCCGTATTCCTTACTGTTTTTAATACTTTCGGATTTTGCAATAAAGAAGTAGATAAGGAACAATAAAATTATCGCGACAACGTATATCGTTAAACTTTTAAGTCCGTCGTTTTTTTGCTCTCTTTCCGCACGTGCGTAAATGGAAGCTATATCAACGGAAGCAATACCTTTTTGCGAAAGCGTATTTATTAAACTCTCATATTTTTTTTCACTGCCTGCGTAAACGGAAAAATAATATTCCGTGTCGCCGTTTTTGTCATCGGAAAGTCGGTTAAGCGCGGTCAAATTAGGCTTTAAGTAAACGAAGATATTAGAAAGGACTTTTTCATTAACGTAAATACGCAAGTCGGTAGTCATAACATCTCTTGTCATCTTTAAGCTTTTTATATACACCGGTTTACTTCCGACAATCGACATAGCCGTTGTTTTTACTTTAAGTTCGCTGTTTGCTTTTGTAATAAGATAGTCCGCATTCACAGTGTCACTCATCATTTTATAAAGAGAGTTTCTGTTTATTTCAAGTATTACCTTATTGTTTTCAAGCGTATCATCGTCACTCAAACAAATTTCAGTCGAAAAGGAGTTCGATGAAAAATTCTTTTTCAAAAACACTTCGCTTGTATCCGAAATTTGCGTGTATGAGTAAACGCCGAGATAGTTGATATAATCGGTCTTGTTGAAATAAACCTCTCTTTCGTCACCATCCACAATACCCGTTACGACATAATTCTCATCGAATATCATCATCATAACGGAGCGGTCATTCATAAGTTCTTTGAGCCTCAAATTTTCTTTAATTCTTTCAGCAAGCGCACGAGAAACAATTACTTCGTTTTCACCGGGCATTCTGCCGTAAATATTATCAAAGTTATCATCCTTTTCTATTGCTCGCGGAACGTATTCTATTTCAAATTCTGAAAGAGCGGCTATCCCACGGTAAGAAAATTTCCCGCTTGCGTATGTGGTCTCGAAAAAGTCTATCTTGTCATATAAACTTTCATCCATAACGCGAAGTTCAGAATAAGAGTTCAGATTTGTATAAACGGTATTTTTTCCGAGCGTTTTGTTTTCGGTAACCGCCGAGAGTGCCTCGAACACCGAGAACGAGAAAAACGTCATTACCACGGCAAGCGCAAGAATAAATATCTGCTTGAATACGTTACCGACCGAATACGCCTTTTCGCTGCCCGCGTTATTACGCTTGAAAATAGTCTTTAAGGTAAACAGTCTGCCGTTTCGCTTTGCCGTACTCTTGGTAAAGGTGGTCAGAACGCCGTGTGTTTCGCTCCCCTCTCGAACGCTGTCGTAAGTTGCGGGCGCGAGGTCGGTTTCTTCTATTTCGCCGTCCTCTACAAGCTCGCCGTCCACGATTTTGATATGGCTGTCGGCATACTTTTTGATAAGCGAAACCTCGTGCGTTACGATAACCACGAGTTGGGTTCTGGATATTTCCTTTAATATATCCATAACCTTCATCGTGTTTTCCGCGTCAAGATTGCCCGTCGGTTCGTCGGCAAGGATAACGTCGCTGCCTTTTACGATTGCACGGGCGATTGCGACTCTTTGTTGCTGTCCGCCCGAAAGCGCGTCGCCGAGTTTGTTTTTGAAACGCTCCATATCGACGAGCTTCAACGCTTCTTCGGTGCGACGGGCGATTTCCTTTTCGTCCTTGAACCCCGCGATAATCATCTGATTTCTGAGGATTTCCGCTATCGTGTAGCCTTTTTCAAGATAGTAGTTCTGGAAAATGAAGCCGATTTTTGCGTTTCTGATCTTATCGGTTTTACCGCTCGTACATTCGCCGTCGATATAAACCTTACCGCTATCGGCTTTTTCAAGTCCGCCGATAATATTGAGAAGGGTTGTTTTACCGCTTCCCGATTTACCGAAAATGCACGTCAAGCCTTTTTCGGGAAGTTCGAACGAAACGCCTTTTAAAACCTTGTTTGCGTTGCGGGAGTGTCGGTTAAACGTTTTTACGATGTTTTCTACTTTGATTTTTGACATATTAACCTTTCGACCCCCTTCTCAAAGATTTTCTGATACTCTGCCCCGCTATCGCACGGTTGAAGCCGAACGCTACGAACTCGACGATTAAGAGCAGCATGATTTCTATAAAGAAGTAATTGCCCGCCGAAATAAATGCGATTCCGCCTCCCGGTATCACCGCCGCGATTAAACTTACGAGCGGCAAAAATACGATTGTCGGCAGGAATATGAGCGCCATCTGAATATAAAGCGAACGCGACGAAATTTTGCTTGAAATACCGAGCGTTCTGTAAACCGCGAAGTCGGTTTGAAAAACCTTTACGCTTCTTCCGAAAATCACAGATATGAGAGCGGCAAACAAAAGGCAAACCGCAATCAGCGCGATATAGTAGATTACGTTCATCGCGTAAACGTCGCCCGCGCTTTGGACGTATACTTTACTTGTGGAAAGCATACCCATCATTCCGTCCGGGAATTTTCCAAGCGCGTTTTCCGCCGTCCGGTCGTCGGCATAATACAGCACAGACTGACTTGCGCCCGATTGTTCGGCTTCAAAAATAGCGGCGTAGTCATCGGGATTCATTTTGACGATCAGTTTTCCGCTTCTTGTTTCGTCCTTTTCGCTATCGGACGCCACTTCGTAAGATTTATTCGATTTTACCGAGAAAACAGCCGAATATTTCGTTGCCTGATAAGTGTTGGAATTTACAAGGTTTATTTTCCCGCTTTCAACCGCTTCGTCCTTTTCAAAGGCATAAACCGTAACGACTGTTTCCCCGAGTTTCATCGTCGTGTTAATTGCCTTGATTTTGATTCCGTTTTCTTCCGCGTCCGCGTGGGATAAGTAAAGAAGAACGCTGTCGGAAGAAAGCGTCGTTTTTACGCTGATACTCTCTATTCCAGCGTTTGCGTTTACAAACGTTTCGATGATTGCGTTTTTATCTTTTTCCGCAGATTTCGGCAGCACCAAAACCGCTTCGCTTCTCTTTAAGTTATATTGATAAGGCGCATACAGACAAGTGACGCTGTAAGCCGAAAGCATACCGCTTCTCTTGGGAACGTTTACCGTAAATTCGGAAAATTCCTTATCCAAAAGATAGAAGCCTGCGTTTGTTTTCCCTGCCGCTTCGTCAAGATCGTCGTTTGTAAGGTTTCCCTTTTCGCTCGAAACGATTACCTTTCCGTTCACGCCCACGGTATCGAGCGAATTCGTAACGGGTTTAATGAGCGATACTCCGAATACCGACAACACAACAAACAGCGTTACCGCGCATACAAGCAAAGCAAAACTCATCATCGCCGTGAATTTCGGTCTGCTTTTGTAATTCAGAACACCGATATGTAAGATATCTTTAATATTTTT
>DBEXQE010000046.1:0-5844 GCA_048167245.1 Christensenellales bacterium
AAATATTGTCAATGGAGTTAAAAGAAATGGTAAGAACGAGATTTGCGCCGTCGCCGACGGGCTATTTGCATATAGGCGGACTCAGGACCGCGCTTTACGCGTATCTTTTCGCGAAAAAGAACGGCGGTAAATTTATTCTGCGCATAGAAGACACGGATCTGGAACGCAAGATAGACGACGCGAACGAGATCATTTACAGAACGCTCAAAAACGCGGGGCTTACCTACGACGAAGGTCCCGACGTCGGCGGCGACTACGGTCCGTACATTCAGAGCGAGCGCAAGGACATTTATTTGAAGTACGCCGAACAGCTAATAGAAAACGGACACGCGTATTACTGCTTCTGCACGAAAGAGCGGCTCGAAAAACTGCATGCGGACGGCGCGACGAAATACGACAAGCATTGCAAGAGTATTCCGCTCGAAGAAGCGCGCAGAAGGATCGCGGCGGGCGAAAGCTACGTTATAAGGCAGGATATTCCCGAGACCGGAAGTTCGACTTATACGGATCTCGTGTTCGGCGATATCACGGTCGAGAACAAGGATCTGGAAGACAATATCCTGATAAAGTCCGACGGCATGCCCACGTACAATTTCGCGAACGTGGTGGACGATCACCTTATGGGCATAAACTACGTTATCCGTGGCGTGGAATATCTTTCGAGTACGCCGAAGTATAACTATATATACGAAGGCTTGGGGTGGGAAAAACCGAATTATATCCACTTGCAACCCATTATGAAAGACGCTACGCGCAAGCTGTCGAAGCGCCACGGCGACGCGTCTTACGAGGACTTTATAGCGAAAGGCTATTTGAGCGACGCGATAGTCAACTATATCGCGCTTTTGGGTTGGAGCCCGAAAGACAACCGCGAAAAACTGAGTCTGGACGAAATGCGCGAGCTGTTCTCGCTCGACGGCATAAGCAAGTCCGCGTCTATATTCGACGAGAGCAAAATGCGCTGGCTCAATTCGCTGTATATAAAAGAACTTACGCCCGAAGAATTTCACGCGCACGCTCTGCCTTTTTACGAGAAACTGCCGTATCTGAAAGGCTACGATCTTAAACTATTATCCGCTCTGTTGCACGGAAGAACGGAAGTGTTTTCCGATATAGCCGCGCTTACGGAATTTCTGGACAAGTTCGACGGCTACGATACGGCGCTGTTTAAGAACCAAAAACAAAAGACGGACGAGAGCGTCGCGAAAGCAATGCTCCCCGAACTTATAAAGATAGCCGAAAGCGGCTTGGACGGTTTGCACGATAAACTCGTAAGTTTTGCGGAGAGCGCGGGCTACAAGAAAGGTCAGGTGTTCTGGGTGTTCCGCATAGCCGTAACGGGTTCCGCGGTAACTCCCGGCGGAGCCACCGAAATGGCGGAACTTATCGGCAAAGACAAGACGGTCGAAAGACTTAAAGCAAGCCTTAAACGGCTTTAACGGCGCTATGCGGTCGGCTCGCGGTAAAAACGGGTCGACCGTATTTGTTTTTTTCGTATCTTTCCGCATATTTCGATAAATTTTTTGCGCTTGTCCGTGCTAAAATATTCCCGTGCGTCATAAAGATAATACGGGGTGATAGCATGGAACTCAAAACTCTGAATACATACGGCATAACAAAGTACGGCGGAGAGAAATTCGCATGCGGTTGCGGCAAGGCGCACGAACTGCACACGAAAGCGATCTACTTCGAAAGCGGAGCCGTTTCCAAACTGCCCGACGCGTTGGAACTTTGCGTTCCGCCGTTGTCGCTCGCGTTCGTCGTGATAGAAAAAAGCATGGCGGACAAGCTCGAACCGCGCATAGACAAGGTGATCTCGCGCGGCGGTTTCCGCGTTTCTATGCACGCGTTTCAAAGCAGTCCCAAGCCCGATCTCGACTGCGTGGCGGAACTCAGCGTTCCCGAAGACGCTCGCGTGATCGTCGGCGCGGGCGGCGGCGTTATTGCGGATATAGTAAAATATAAAGCCCGGCAACTTTCGCTCCCGTGCGTTATATTTTCGACTTCGCCGTACGGAGTAGGCGTTCTTGCGCCGTCCGCAATGCTCTCGGATAAGAGAATAGAGCAGACTTATAGGACGTCTCCGCCCGCCGTCGTCGTCTGCGATACGGAACTTTTTAGAACGTGCCCGAATCGGCTCACTGCCGCGGCGTTCGGCGGGCTTATGTCGAAACTGACCGCGCTGTTCGATTGGAAAGCCGCCGCGCTCATCAACTCGGAGTATTTCTGCGAGTCGCTTTTCGACGCGGCTTTGTCGGTCGTCGACGAGTGCCTTAACAGAGTATGCGGCGGTGTCTACGACGCGCGCGGGATCGCCGCGGGAATAGCGGAAGACAATCTAAAATTTTCGGCGGTGTGTCAGCTCACGGGATCGTCGCGTCTTACGAGCGGAGCGGAATCGCAGTGCGCTCACGCTCTCAAACTGCTGTTCGAAAACGAAGAAAGAAAATGTTTTCTGCGCGGAGAAAACGAATTTCTGTTCTCGCGCATCATAATGAAAATGTATAAAAATCTGCTGACGAAAAGCGGCGCGTTCTTCGTTCCGCCGCCCGACAACAATCTTCGGATGGAGCTTATGGCGGAGTATTTCGGGCTTGACGAAGCGGGCGTCGCCGAAAAGATAAGACCGATCATCGCGGGGCGCGCTCAGAAGCTCTGCGCGTATAAGGTGGGCGAGTACCAAGGCGAGCTTTATTCGCTCGCGTGCGATTTCGACGTAAGGCTGTCCCGCGCCTGGAAAGCGTTCAAGCGGCTCTACGACGACGACGGTTTCGCGCTCATGGATTATCTCGACCCGACGGACGCGTCGCTGTGCGTTTCGCTCGCGCCGGATCTGAAAGAAAAATACACCATGCTAACGTATATGAAAAACGCGGGACTTCTGGAAGATTATTTGAGATAAAACCCCATCAGTCAATGAGTCGCTACGCTTTGTCATTGACAGCTTCCCCTATCAGGGACGCCTTTTTAAGTAGGTCGATTTTGCATAAAACGCGGAAAATTCCTTATAATAAGTAAAGGAGGACTTTACTTATGAAAGACGAAATTTTGGATCACGGTTGCGGAGAGTGCGGCGGTTGCGGCAACGGTTGCCCGCACGACAAAGAGATCGACGAAGAACTCGACGAAATAATCGAAAAGGAATGCGGATGCGGCGAAAGAGAGTACAAGAGCTTAAAAGGTTGCAAGCCGCAGACCGATCACGTAATTCACGGCTACGACGGCTTTTCGGAAGACGAAGCCACGGCTGATCTGCTCGAAGCGGGCGAGGACAATATGTTCGACAGACCCTACGAAGATTTCGCCGAATACGTTATGGTACCCGACGCAGACGGCGACGAAAGCATAGTTTCGGGCAGCGAAAGCTGAATTTCGACCCGATAGGGCGCATAAATCGTAAATTTAACCGTAAAAACGGATATGCTTAGGTCATAAAAGTTGACTTTTATGACCTAAGTAGTTATAATTAAAAGGATGGGATTTTCTCAAAGTCCTATTCTTTTTGATTTGCGGATATCTTTTGCCGCGCGGAGGTCGAATGGAAGACGAAGAAAGCGAATTCAGCTTCAAAGATTTATTTTTTTATTGCGTTAAAAAGTGGTTTATAATTCTCGTTGCGGCGATCATAGGTATGGGCATAGGTTTCGGCGTTGCGGCGCTTAAGTCTACCGACGAAGAATCTTACCGCGTTTCGGCGGTGTTCTGCTCGCTCGAAGTGTTCCGCGAGAATAACGAACCTATCGACACCGACGGGATATCGCTTAACCCCGAATATCAGACGCTGTACGACAGCGCGGCGAGCGAATTCAGAAGAATAATGACCGATACGGAAGGTATCGCGGGCTTCGTGGAAGGCGAAACTTTCAAAACGAACGCCGCGATCGCTTTTCCGAACGAAAAGATCGACACGCCGAAAGACCGTCAGGTGCTTTTCAATCAGAATTTCGAAACGGTCGCGAGCGGAAACGCTTTTAACGTCGGCATAAAGGGTGCGTTCGACACGGACGAAAAGCGTGCCGCCGCGAAAAATCTTATAAAAGGTTACGCCGAATTCGCGACCGAACGCGTTTACGATTCGAACGCAAAGTTGCGCGAATACAGAAACGGAAACGAAACGGGAGCGATCACCGTGTCGTCGCCGATATATTTTCTGAATGCTAACGATCTCGAAACGGGCGGCGGTCTTATCAAAACGGCGCTCACGGGGCTTGCGATAGGTCTTGTCGCAGGAATTATCATAGCCGTTATAATCTACATGGTCGACCCGAGAGTGAAGAGCCTTGCGGGCGTAAACGCGGGCGGAGAGCTTATCGCCAAGGTGAAGCAGGACGAATTGAAGCGCGAAGCCGTGCTCCGTATCGCGGGCAAAACGAAAGACGATAAAATGCTTTTGATAGCTTCTCCCGAGTACGACGGATTTACCGACGCGCTCGCGAAAGCCGTTTCTCACGAATTCGCGGCGGCGGGTCTTAAAACTCTGTACGTCGATTTTTCGGGCGGCTCCGACGGCGGCGAGATCTCGGATTTCTACTCTGGCAAAGCCGTTTCCGAAGTCGTAACGAAAGCAGACGGCTACGACAGCGTGGGTTCCAAAAACCGCGCGAACGTTGCGGCGCTTATGTCCAAAAAGGAAAAGTTCGCTACGCTTAAAGACGAGTACGACAAAGTTGTCGTTTCGTATTCCGACGGTTCCGACGGCGGCGCGGTCGCATTGGGCGACGTGTCCGACAAGGTGCTTTACGTTATAAATCAGAAGTCCGTAAAACTTAAAAATTTTCAGGCTCTTATAACCGATATCGATAAAAAAGACGCGGAAATCGGAACGTACGTTCACAATTCCATTTAATCTACACAAGGAAACTCGGGGTAAGTGAAAAATAATAACGAAAGCGAAAATAAGCGGTTGCCGGAAGACGGCGGCAACGGCGCGCATAAAAAGCATCATATAGAGCCTATACGCAACAAGTACAAGGCGCTTATACTTACGTTCGTACTGGACGTTGCTTTTGCCGTGGCGGCGTATTTCATCGCGCGGCTCATAATGTTCTACGATCCCGCGGTGCAGATACCCGAAAGCTATAAGAACTTCGAGATCGCGATAGCTTGCGTGTTCGTGCTCGTGGTCATAGCGATGCTCGTGTTCTTCGACTGCTACAACACGGTCTGGAAATATGCGGGACGCATAGAATTTTTCAAAGTTCTCGTTGCGTATTTCGCGGCGTTCGGCACGCTCATGCTGTTCAAGCTCGTTATGAGCTTTGCGTTCGACGTGGATATCTGGGCGCCGGTGATACTGCTGTTCCTGTTGTTCTCCGCGATATTTTCGGTCGGTATGCGCTTTATCGGCGCGATACTCAAATACCTTATGCACGTAAGGAACTGGGTGGACGAAAAGTCGATAGGAGCGCAGAAAAGAACGGTCGTGATCGGCGCGGGCTATACGGGTTCGCTCGTTGTCAACAGATTTATAAACAACCCGAACGAAGGCTATTTTCCCGTTGCGCTCGTCGACGACGACGAAGAGAAACAGGACAGGAAGATCTACGGTATACGCGTGGAAGGCGGAATGGACAAGCTCGACGAAATAGTCCTGAAATTCCGCGCGCAGGCGATAGTGATCGCGATTTCGAGCCTTACGAAGTCGCGGCTCAAAGAGATCTATCAGCAGTGCATAAAGTACGAGATACCGATCAAGATAATGCCCGCGCTGACGGACGCGGACGAAATGCAGAACCGCTCGCTGACTTTGCGCGACATCAAGATAGAAGAACTTTTGGGCAGAGAAGAATTCAAAGTTCAGCAAAATCTTATAGACTACGCCGTAAAGGACAAGGTAGTATGCGT
>DBEXQE010000047.1:0-4972 GCA_048167245.1 Christensenellales bacterium
TAAAATA
The DNA here is from genome assembly GCA_048167245.1 of Christensenellales bacterium. Taxonomy (GTDB): domain Bacteria; phylum Bacillota; class Clostridia; order Christensenellales; family Pumilibacteraceae; genus RACS-047. The sequence continues at coordinate 8 of DBEXQE010000047.1, forward strand.
CAAAAATCTCGGAACGGAGGGAGAGAGATGAAAAAGTTGAGAGTGTTTGTGCTTATGCTCCTTATCGGAGCCATGACGGTGTTTGTCGGATGCAAAGGAGATGCGGGGGGGGGTAACCCTAATGATCCCGACGACGATCCGCCCGCGCCTGCCGCTACTATGCAGATCGGCGTTATGTTCGGCGGCGAAGCCGTGGAAAACGGAAAAATCACGATAGATTACAGAAACGCGCTTTCGGGCATAACGTTTTACGACAGGGAATCGTCCGATCGAGACGCGATAGATAAGGAACTTACCGCGCTTACGGTGAACGGCTCTGCGGTTGATGCGGAAGATTACGTATACACCGCCGTCGACGGCTTTCTGGAATTCGAAGCCGAATGGCTGAAAGAGCTTACGCTCGGCACCGAATACGCCGTAAAAGCCGCGTTCGGAGCTTCCGAAGTCGAGTTCGGAATAACGCTTACCGACGCAAGCAAGCCCGCTTATTCGTACGCCGACGCCGTGATAAAGGACGTGTATCTTATAAATACCGAGATAACTCTGCCTACGGCTACGAAATCGCCCGCGTCGATACAGAATACGAGAGTTGAATATTCGCTTACGAACGCGAGCGGCGGCAGCGAGAATTTACATAACGGTAAGTTTGCCGCGGAAACGGCGGGCAGATACACGTATACGGCGACTTTTTATAAGAACGATGCGGTAGAAGAAACGAGATCGCGCGGTTTTACCGTTATAGATCTCGATACCGCAAATCTTGCGTCCGAAGATACGGCGGTAGTTCTCGGCGGCACGTACAATAAAACGGAGCAAGCCGCGGGATTTACGGGCAAGAGCGGGATCTCGCAGATCGAGATCGCCGACAGCTATAAATATTTGCGTGTGGAGTACAAAGGGAAAGGCACGATAACGCTCGATCAAAAGGACGGCGATAATACCGTGAAAGATCCCGTTGAACTCGAAAGCGCGGATTATAAAACGGTTTGGCTTTCGGCGGCAACCGTGAGAACGGTACAGATCGACGGCAAAGAAAATTTCTACATAAAATCGTTTACGGTTTCCGACTATTCCGCATTCAGCGCGTACGATATCGAAAATCTGAACTTCGCAAGCGAAGCTGTATTTCCGTTTTGGACATACGCAGGCAATGCAACATTTGCTTATAATTCGGAAAAACAGGCTATCGAAATGGGACAGGACGGCAATCTGTTTGCATTGAGAGAACATATATTCGGTGCGGCTGCAAGCTACGGATATAAATATTTAGTGCTCAGCTATTCTACCGAAACAAAAGCGAGATTTGCGATTTTTAACGATACATCGGATAAAAACGATCTCGGAGATTGGGGCGGATATCATATAAATATAACCAATCCCGCTAAAAAACGTACATCTTACAGTTTCGAAGATATTGCCGCGGCATGCGAGAATACGAATGACATAAATTCCACAACGGGAATTTCCGTATATACAGAAAGCGGTACGACATATCTTTATGAATTATCATTCTACAAGACCGACGTAGTCGCCGAAGAAGAAGCTCGCTATGCGCTTGTCGAATCGAATCTCGTATCTCGGGAAAACGTCGACAAATGGAGCGGCGGAGCGTTCGACGACGTAATGAACTTTGCTAAGGGCGGCGCTTACACGCTCGGCGAAAACGTTTTGTATAACGGGCAGAACATACGCGGCAAAAACGCGGTTCGTTTTATAGCGAGCGGCAAGGGAAAAGTAAAACTCGGTTCGTATGCCGAAGTCGACGTCGATTCGGCGAGCGCATATAAGGAATACGTTGTTTATTTCGGAGAAGCCGAGTTTGCCGAAAACGACGAAATAATTATCGAGTCCGACGCGAACTCCGACTTATCGGTACGCAATATGCGTCTTGTGAATACGGTCGGAACTTCGGGATCTCCGGTCATATTGTCCGATGATCTTGCGGTTGCCGAAAACGTGAGCGATTGGGATACGCGCGGCGGTACTCTCGGCTATAACGACACGGAACGGGCGTTGGAATTCGGAAGTTACAGTAGCGATTGCTATTCTTTACAGGTCAGAGTCGCGGAAGCCGTTGCTTTGGGATACGACTATATCGAAGTCGTCGCAAAAGGCAGAATGGATTGTTATATGTCGGAAAAGGGACATCAGTGGGACAGAATTTCCGGTAGCACTGTAAATTTCAACAATGATTTGGAATGGGGTGTCGACAACAGCGCAAGCGCATATGAAGAAACGAGATATATTACCGTTCTTGCGGATCTCGATTTGTCGAAAGAGTACGAGTTTACGATCAGCAACGGCGGAAGCGGCAAAGGATATATTTATTCGATCAGGTTCAAGAGCTACGACGATTGCCTTACGGACGGCACGATAACGGTAGAAAGCGGAGCCGGATATACGGCGCAGGACGTCTACGATATTTTCCGCGGCGGCGCCGATCTCGCAAGCGAGAAATACGCGAACTTGTGGAAACCCAACGTGCAATCGGCTACCGTTTCGTATAATACGGAAAGCGGCGCGCTCAATATGAATATGACCGCTAAGGTCAATAAAACGGTATATCTGGATATTGAAAACTGGGCGAAATATGCGCTGTTATTCGGAAAAACCAAGGTAGTATGGGGATATTCGTCGGAAGATGCCGTTGCGGCTAATTTACGTATACGTTTGTATAATGCGGAAGTTTGGAGCGGCACCGGCACGGGTACGCCGCTTACAAGCATAAACGGCAAGGGCGACAGCAATAATAACGGGAATAAAGAAGTATCTCTTGCGAAAGCGTTTGAGAGCAGTAATTATCCCGATTGCGTGTTTGCGATAGACGCAAACCAAGGCGCCGCGAATATCGACTTTACTTCGATACGTTTCGAATAAATACAAATTACACATTAAAGGAGTTTTCCGAATGAAAAAAACAGTTACCGCGTTGCTTGCGCTTCTTATGGCTTTTACCGCGTTCGGGTGCGATCCCGTGCGCAAACCGGGCGACGGCGATATAACTCAGGAGATCGACCGCAATAAAGAGCAGATATACGTCAGCGTATACGACGGCGGTACGGGTACGAAATGGATAAAAGAGATCGCCGAGGAGTTCAATTCGACCGAAGAAAAATATCAGGTGTACATTCTGGAAGGCAAGTCGAGCGCGTCCGAGATCATCGACGCGGTAAAGGCGGGTTCCAATTCCGAGTCGTGCTATTTTTCGGTCGACACGGCTTTTCAGGAACTTATCTATACCGATAAGCTTGTCGATCTTACGCCCGTTCTGAACAAGACGGTGGGCAGTGAAACGCGCACGGTCGGCGAAAAGCTCAAAGACAAAGACGGCTGGCTCGAACTCGCGTCGAAAAACGGGCAGGGTTGCTATCTTTTGCCGTACAGCGACAGCGTAGGCGGACTCGTTTTCGATTTCAAAGATTTCGTTAACAACAATTGGCTCTATTATGCGGACGGAAACGATGCGTCCGTTACGGACGCGCTTACCGATCAGGGAATAACTTTCCAAAACCGCGACGGCAGACTAATCTATACGGGCGGCGGCAACGGAGTTTACTATAAGTCGGGCGACAGGATATTGACTGCGGGCAAGGACGGAAAATTCGGCACGTACGACGACGGTCAGCCGCAGACGGTAGCCGAGTGGAACGAAATGCTCGGAAAGATCAAATCCGTCGGATCGTATCCGTTCATTTGGCCGGGCGAATTCCTGAACTATACGGGCATGGTCCAGAACGCCGTGTTCGCTCAGCTCGCGGGATTGGAAGCGTTCGAAAACTACTTTGCGTTCGACAGCAACGGAAAACCGGTGGAAATGCAGGACGGCACGCAAAAGGTGATAACGCCCGAAAACGGCTACGAGTATTTCGGAATGAAAGAGATCCGTCAGACTGTCGATTTCATGGAAACGTATTTCACTTCGGATAACGCGCACCCGTCCACAAAGGGCAACACTTCGCACTTCGACGCGCAGAAAAACTATCTTTATGCGCCCGCGTCCGAAGGTTCTATCGCCGTCGCGGCTATGCTTTGCGAAGGCATATGGTGGGAAAACGAAGCGAAAGGTTCGTCGTTTGCGCAGGTCGAAAAAATGGATTCTTCGCGCGGATACGGAATGCGCGATTACCGTTTTATGCTTCTGCCGAAGTTGGACGGGCAGAAAGGCATAGACGGTAACGGCAACGGTTCCGTCATAGCGGGGCAGGATACGGGTTCGTTCTTCGTCGTAAAGGAAAACAATACCGAAAAAACGGAAGTGCTTCTCGACTTTTTGGCGCTCACGCTGTCGGATAGCTGTCTTGAAAAGTTTACAGCCGAAACGGGCGTCGTACGCGCGTACGATTATACGGTTTCGGAAGAAAACCTTAAAAAGATGACGCCATTCTCGCGCAACGTTTGGAGCATATACAGCGACTCCGAAAACATGGCGATAGTCAGACCGTTTCAGGAGCGTATGAAAGCTCCCGTTGTGTTCGCGACGGAAATCTCGCTCGAAGGCGTCGTGTTCCCGTTCAACGACTCGGGCAAGATAATGGGGTCGGATACGGTCGTAGTCAGCTATCTTTCGAAGAACAAAACGGCGTCGGAAATATTCGATATGACGAAGAACGCTTTTTCGAAGAGCGACTGGGATAAGTTTATGGCAAGGGCGAAAGAGCAGGGCTTCTACGCCGAATAAAATTATTACGGAGATATTTCTTTGGTTATGGTAAATCGGAAGATAAAAAAGAATCGGCGTAAGTCGCTCTTTGTGGTCGGCGTGCTTGCCTATCCGCTTATTTGCTTTCTCGTGTTCTACGTTTTCGTGAACGCCAACTCGATCGTAATGGCGTTTCAGAGAATAGACGTGTACGGGAACAGGACGTTCTACGGAATAGAAAATTTCAGAGCGTATTTCGGCAAAATGTTCGGCGGAAGCGGCACGCTCGTTTCCACGAGCATAAAGAATTCGCTTCTTATGTACGC
>DBEXQE010000048.1:0-3417 GCA_048167245.1 Christensenellales bacterium
TTGCTTTTCAAAGTAGTTTTACAATTTCTTATCAATATATTTCCAACAGTGGCGGGACTTATGGCGGTACACATATAAAAACGGTTTATAGTAACGTCGTAGAACCGAATGACGGCGATTTCGGAGCTGTTTTATTCAAAAGCAATTACGGAGTTTTTTCGAATAATAAGAATTATTATTGGTGCAAACGATCGGATTATAGTTCCAAAAATTTTCCCGAATTAACATTGAGAGACGGCTATTATTTTAAACATTGGTCTTTGTCGTCTTCTTCCGATGGTTCTGCGTACGAAAATTGGAGTAGTTTGCCTACTCGTGAACTTTACTCAACGGTAATTTCGCGTTCACATGTTGTATTTTTCGAAACGAACGGCGGGAGTGAAATCGAGTATGCTGTAAGGAATTCGGATGGAGAGATTACTCGCCCCGAAGATCCCGTTAAAGCAGGATACAGGTTCGAGAATTGGTATTCGGACGCGGCACTTACTAACGTTTACGATTTTGCTCAGCAATCCGACAAAAAGCCGCCCGCGACATTGTATGCGGGTTGGATAGATTTGCGAAAAACGGTAACGTTTAATACAAACGGCGGAAACATAATCGACCCCGTTCACGTATACGAAAACGAAAAGATTTTACCACCGACTGCTCCGACGCAGACGGATAAGGTATTCGACGGTTGGTATGCCGACGCGGAACTTACGCAAAAATTTAATTTCAATTCACCTGTAACGGAAGATATTACGCTATATGCAAAGTGGCTCAGCGTTTGTACGGTAACGTTCAATACAAACGGCGGGAGCGCGATCGAGCCCGCAAAGGTTACGCAAGGCGATAACGTTCCCATTCCGAATACTCCTACGCTTGCGGGCAAAGGTTTCGGCGGTTGGTATACGGACAGCGCACTTACAAAAAAGTATTTATTTAACGAACCCGTTGAAAACAGCTTTACGCTTTATGCCAAGTGGACGACGGACTACGTAATAGTGCGGCTCGTAATTATTCCCGCGAAGCAAGAGCGCGACGTGCTTATAGAGCGCAATAGCACACTGTATAAACCGACTACGCCTACGTTGTACGGGTTTAAGTTCGGCGGTTGGTATACGGACGGCGGAACGTTCGAGAACGAATACGACTTCAACAGTCCCGTCAAAAGCGATTTAAGACTGTATATTCGTTGGGATATAGATTATATATCCGTAACGGTAGACAAGCGCGACGACAGTAAGATTAGCACGGTAGAAGTACAGCGCGGCAAAAAGCTCGAACTCGAAGATCCCAAGCGTGTCGGATATACGTTCCAAGGTTGGTTTACGGACGAAGAATTGACCGTGCCGTTCGATACGGAAACGGTCGTCGAAGAACCTTTCGGCGTTTATGCAAAGTGGCTTAAAGAAACGGACAAGCCGAGCGAGATAGACAAAGTCAAAGACGAAATAAAGGATATTGCGGATAAAGCGAAAGATCAGGCAAACAAAGTCGGCGACTTTTTCAAGAAAAATTGGTATTGGTTTGTCGTAGGACTCGGCGGAGCCGCGCTTATATGGCTGACGGTAGCAATAATAATGGAGATCAAGAAAAAATGATAAGAACGAATAAAAAAGATTTCAAGTTTGTTTTTGTAACGGTAGTTATGTGCTTGCTGTTGACTGCGATATATACGTTATGTCGGTTTGATAACGGAGCGTTCAGAGCAAAAGCCGAAGAAGACGAAAAACAGCGTTTCAGTATAACGGAGATTAACGAAGATTGCGACTTTACGGTGGCAAGGCTTACGGAGCATAAAACGCTCATATATCTCGAAAGTATAGAGTTTACTCCGCCCGACGGTATGACGGATAAATTCGTTGCGGGAGAGAAAACGCGCGTAACGATCACGAACGAAGCCGACGAGTGGGCAAAAATGGCTCTTACATATAACGTAGACGGAGAAAAGTATACGTTGGACGGTCCCGTAAACTGGGAATGGCGCGAATTCTATAATGACGAGTATTGGCGTATATCCTTGGAAGTTTACAGACCGAACGACGTAACGATTTCTTACGATATAACGGATATAGTAAGCGTTAAAGCGTATTATGCTTTGCCCGATTGTAAGTATAATCAGGTAAAGACGGTGGAAGAACTCGTCGAGAACGAAGCGACGGCAAAGATAGTAAAGGATGCTGTAAACGACGTGCTCGAAAAGGCGGCAAACGACGAAGATCCCGTTGCATATATGGATTATTATCTGTATGACTTCGGCGACCAGGAAGCGGAGTTTTCGGGCGAAAATGCTCCGTATTCGTCGGAAGTTCTGAATGCAAAACCGTGGCTTAGAAAATTATTATTCGGCGTTTGCGTCGTCGGCGCTGTTGTTGCCGCAGGGCTTTTAATAGCGGGAACGGCTGTTGTCAGTACTCCGCTTATTATTGCGGGTTTGGCTGTTGCTGGTGCGGCTTTGGTATCGGGAGTAACTTCGATAATAGTTGAAAACAATCTCGACGAGCCTATACAGGCAATGACGGAAGAAGAAGCTAAGCGCATAGCGGAGAATATAGAATTTACACCCGACGGAGACGAAGAGTCCGAAAGCAATATTATAGCTCTTAACTTAACGGGCGAAGACGGCGTTACTCACGCTTTGACAGACCATAAGGGACGCAGACTGTATTATAATAAGAAAACCCGTTATGTCGGCAATAGCTCTTATTGCGTACTCGATTATGCTGATATGTCGTTCGTGAAGTTCGAACTTGACGCTAAGAAGATAACGAGCGTAAACGGCAACAGACTTACGGCGAATAAAGATATGCAACTTGTGAATGAAAGCAATCAGAACGTTGTTTCTTTTACGGATAAAAAGGAACTCAGCGATCAGACCGAAAATAAGCCGCTCGGCGTTATAATGAACCTTGATAGTTATATGATACAGCTTTCCGACGTGAACGGTCAGACTAAAAAGGACAAAGAACAGGACGCGACAAAGAGTTGGCTCGATAATATAGCGGGTAAGATAGGCTCGGGGTTCGGTTGTCCCGACGTAAGTTGGAAAGTCATACTCCGTTGGGTGATCGCCATAGTCGCACTTATTCTCGTAATAGTTTTTATAGGTCCGATAACGGGTTTGCTCAAAATTATATGGGCAGGAATAAAGGCGGTATTTAAGGGCATTAAAGCGGCTATATTGGCAGTCGGACGGTTTTTCAAGAAGATTTTCTCGGGCATAAAATCGTCGATCGAAAACCGTAAGCGTAAAAAGTAATGATTAAGCAAATACGATTGCCCAAGCTTATAGACCACTGCCGAATATGTATAGATCGCAACTGTTATAGAGCGAAAAAGCAAGTCGACCCGTTTTATGCTTGTAACTTTTATTGCCGCAAATGGCAACCGATAGTTAAGGTGTAACGAAAATGAAAGTCATAAAAACAATAT
>DBEXQE010000049.1:0-16185 GCA_048167245.1 Christensenellales bacterium
TCGGATATAAAAAGGAGGAACAGAAATGATCGAGAAGAAAAAATGGGGCGGAAAACTGATTGCCTTATGCGTTTGTGCGACGCTCGCGTTGGCAATAGCGCTCGGGTTCGCATTGTCGCCCGCGCTATCGACTGTGAGCGACGAAGTCTTAACGTCGAGCAATTCGGCTTTTAACGAAAGCAAGCCCATAACGGGACGCGAAAACGTGAGCATAGGCGGCTATTATATGCCGGCGTTGTCGGATATGAATGTTCGACTCATGAAAGAAATGGGGCTCGACTACATGTTTATCGATCCGTGGACGTCGATACCCGTGCGTAATCCCGAAACGGGTGTGCAAGTAGGCACACAGACGGTATCGCCGAATCTGAATACGCAGGAGCTGAAAGAAGCTCTCGATTTATTCGATAAATACGATTTGGGCGCGGTTATTATGATCAACAATAACCGAGATAAGATAACTATCGAATCGATAGGAGTAGCCGATATAGATACGAGTTTCGGCTACGAAAATCACAAGTCGTTTTTGGGATTCGATTTTCTCGACGAGCCGATAACGAACGAGGCGTTCGATTGGCTGTCGAAAACGCTTGACGACTATAACGCAAGTATGTATAAAGACTATCTGTTCGCGACGACGCTTTTGAACATATCCTCGACGAACGTCGGCGGCGATAAATACGAAGCGTATATAAACTACTACATCAAAAACATTATGAAAAAGATGCGCACGAAATATCTGTGTTTCGATCATTATCCGTTTTTGGCGGACAATCGCTCGGGCGTGCCGACTTTCGAAGATCCGTATTTTCAAGGACTCGAATATCTCGCTCACGTGGCGCAGGATAACGGCGCGATATTTCAAGGATATATTCAGGCTCTGTCGTATAGCAATCACAGAAACACGTCGCGTGCCGATTTGTCGTATCAGATGTATGCGCATTTGGCTTTCGGAGCGAGCGGATTGAGATATTTTACCGTAAAATCGCCGCCTGCGGACGGCTGGTTTACGGATAAAACGATATCGCCTTTCGAAGAAAGCGGTTATATCGCGGACTGCTATTACGACGCACAATCGGTAAACAGCGAGATCCACGCGATGGGCGGACAGCTTTTGAAATACGATTGGAGAGGAATTATGGCAAACGCCGGCACGAAAAACGCGTCTTGCAAGCCGTTCGAACTGTTAAAGACCCCGCTTGCCTCGCACGAAAAAATAGCCTCGATATCGTCCGATCGCATGCTGCTTACGGGCGTGTTCGAAAAAGGCTCGGATTCCGCGTTCCTGTTTTTCAACGCCGAAGACCCCATAAACGGCATAAAGACGGAAACGGAGATAAAGTTCAACAATGCGACGAGCGTGAAAGTTTGGCGCAAAGGCGAAAACGAGGTCGTTTCGCTCGATAACGGCGTTTTGAAAATGCGACTCGACGAGGGCGAGGGCGTATTCGTCGAGCCCGTTGCATAAGGGACGTTGAAAAAATGCTTTACGTCGAAAGAAAAAAACTGAAAAAGCGAATGAGTTCGATGCCGCTTTCGTTGCAAAAGGGAAAGTATCGGTTTATTATACCGTTTTTGATACTTCCCGTCATCAACTTTTTGATTTACTACGTCGGCATCAATTTCAACTCGATACTCATGGCTTTTCAAAAACAGATAGGGCAGAGTTACGAGTGGAGCTTTTATAACTTCAAGACCATGTTCGATATCGTAAATGCGGACGTGCAAAGTCTTTTGATCGCGATAAGGAATACCGGACTGCTGTTTTTATTGGATACGGTGATAATGGTGCCGTTCTCGTTTTATCTGACTTACTGTTTCTATAAAAAACTCGCTCTCGGCAAGTTCTTTCGCGTCGTTATTTATTTGCCGACTATTTTGCCCGGCATGGTCGCGATAACTTCGTTTCAAAAGGTTTTCGGCGAATACGGAGTTATAAACGAAATTCTCGTCAAAATGGGCTTTTCGCGATTCGGTCCGATGTTTGCAAACGAAAAATATGCTTTTTTAGGCGTTATGTTCTATTGCTTTTGGGCGGGGATGAGCGCGAACGGACTTTACTTTTTAAGCGCGATGCGTCGGATTCCCGATGATGTTTTCGAAGCGGCGCAGCTCGACGGCGTAGGACCGTTCGCCGAAATGACGAAAGTAATTCTTCCGATGATGTTTTCGACGGTTTCGATGGTCGTAACGCTGAAAATTTCGGGGTTGTTTATGGTAGACGGACCTATATTGCTTTTGACGGGCGGATATCACAATACGCAGACGATAAACTTTTGGATATTCAATCAGACGATGGGCGCGAGCTACAATTTCCCCGCGGCGGCGGGACTCGTGTTTACGCTCATCAATCTTCCGATCGTTATTATCTGTCGTAAGATAATGAATCGGTTGGATTCGAACGTGGACTATTAAAAGGAGCAAAGTATGATAAAAGTCAAAAGATTTACTCCGGGACGCATAGTCGTGTTCGTTATACTTTCGTTGTTTACGGTTACGTTTTGCGCGGGACTTCTGTGGATTATCGTAAATTCGTTCAAAGAGGATATACAGTTCTATACGGGTGCGTTCTTTGCTTTTCCGAAACCGTTTCTTGTGAGAAACTACGTAGACGCTTTTGCGGTTTTGGCGAAAGAGCGGTTCGACTTGACATTTATGATATTCAATTCGATTTGGTATTCGGTGGGCGGAGTCGTATTGCTTGTGTTTACGAATAACGTGGTCGCATACATATTGGCGCGTTTTTCGTTCCCGGGCAGAAATATTATTTATTGGACGTATTTTTTTACGATGATGCTTACGGTAGTCGGAAGTATGCCGTCGTCGCTCAAAGTTTACAAAATGATGGGCGTATACGATTCGCCGACGTTTCTTTTCACGAGAATAATGGCGGGCGGGAGCAACTTGTTCATGTTCTACGCTACGTATAAAACGCAAGCTCTCACGTATTCGGAGGCCGCGTATATCGACGGCGCGGGGCATTATACGGTGTATTTCAAAATAATGTTACCGCAGTCCGTCGGAATGTGCATAGCCATAGGCGTTATGAGTTTTATATCGCTTTGGAACGACTATATGTTGCCGCTCGTGTACGTCCCGCATTGGCCTACGCTCGCCGCGGGACTGTATAAGCTGAGTCTTATAGCGGAAAGAAAGTGGCTCGAACCGTATCTTTTGGCGGGAATAGTAATAAGCAGCATACCGATAGTAGTGCTGTTCGTAATGTTTCAAAAACAGTTATTGCAGCTGAATTTCGGCGGCGGACTGAAAGGTTAAAATATAAGGAGAGAATAAGAAATGAAAAAATTCGGAGCTTTATTGGCGGCGGCTTTGATAGCCGTGAGTATGACGGGATTTGTCGCGTGTAAGAAAACCGATAGCGTAAAACCCGGGAATCAACACAATCCGAATGCGGAAGTTCAGTTGAAATTCCATATATTCGACGGCGATTACGGTCAGGATTGGATCAACAAGCTGGCGGAGACGTATTGCCGCGTAAATACCAACGTGGGCATAACCATAGATTGGGACGTTACGGGTTCGAATATATTGAACAGCGTGGAGGGAACGAACGAGGGAGCGAAGTCGGATTACGACGTAGTGTATTCGATAACGTCCGTCAATAAGTTGGCGCGCCGCGGATTTTTCGCGGAAATAGGCGACGTTTACGACTCGACGATTCCGGGCGAGACTAAAACGGTTCGCGACAAGATAGCGCAGTACGACGACTATTACAACATAGACGGAAAATACTACGCCATGCCGTGGGCGAACGGAAAAGTTTCGATGCTTGCGAATCTCACGACGCTCAAAACGGCTTACGGAGAAGATTTCGACGCGTCGGATCTGCCCGTAACGACGGACGAATGGAAAACTATGCTTAACGATTTGCGCGACAATCACGGCGAAAACATTCATCCGCTCATGTACACCACGTCGAATTGTTATTGGGGATATATCTTTTACACTTGGTGGGCGCAGTATCAGGGCGTTGACGAATATTTCGAATTTTACGACGGCAAATACCGTAACGCAGACGGAACGCCCGATATAAACAACGAAGTAACCCCCGTATTTTCTTCGGACGGACAGATTTATTCGCAGACGGGTCGGCTTCGCGCGCTCGAAGTTTTGGAATCGCTCATGAAGAAAAGCACGGGCTATGCGGGAAGCACTAATATGGCGTTTAACGAAGCGCAACTCGCTTTCTGGGGGCACGGCTACGCGAACGACAAAAAGCTCGGCGCGTTTATGCCCAACGGCGATTGGTGCGGAATCTCCATGCAGAAGTGGAACGCCCGCAAGCCGCAGGATATTATCATGATGCGCACGCCCGTGCTCAGCACGATCACGGAAGTTTTGCCCGGCGGTTCGATAGCGGCGGGAAACGACGAGCTTTTGCAATCGGTTGTTCGCGCGATAGACGCGGGCACGGAGTGGAGCGCACGCGCTTCGGTCCTTTCGGCAGTAACCGAAAACGATTGGAACAGAATAAAAGAAGCGCGCTATGTGTTGGCGGACAACGGAACGAGTCATTTCGTCGCCATACCGAAAGCGTCGCAAAACATAGACGAAGCCAAGAAGTTTTTGACGTTTTTGGCATCGGACGCGGCGAGCGCCGTCTGGTCGAGTTCGCTCAGCGGAATGATAACGCCGTATAACTATTCGATTTCGCGCACGGACAATACGACCAATTCGCTTATAAAATCCGAACTCGAAATATTGAAAAATTGCACTCCGATTTATTGGGATTGGTCCACGCGTCTCGTAACGCTCGGAAGCATAAATCCTTTGAGAATGAGCGGCGGCGATCCGATGATTATGCTCTACGAAGGAACTCGCAACGCACAACAGGTTTTCGACAATATGAAAGAGACCGGCGACGTTTGGCAAAGAACGCTTACGAGTGCGGGTTATGACTCGCAAGGTAATATTATAGGTTGACGAAACGGCGCAGGTTGCCGAAAAGGAGGAAAATATGAAAAAGAGATTGTACGGAGTTATTATAACGGCGTTGCTTTTCGCCGTTTCGTGCGGTTTTGCGATGAGCGGTTGTAATAAAAAGCCGAAGTTGCCCGCGCTCGAAACGGAGCAAAGCGAATATAACGTGGAATACGGCGACGCGTTTATTCTTCCTGCCGTAACGCACGGCGGCGAGACGGTAGCCGTTATTTACGATTTGAAAGACGAGACGGGCGGCGACGTTGCCACGTCGTACGGAATGTTTACGCCGGTCGTGGGCACGTATACGGTAACGGCTTCGGCAGACGGCTATGAGAGCGTTGTGTTCAAAGTGGTTTGCCGCGATACTACGCCGCCGGATATAGCGCTGTCGGAAGAACTTCGCCCCGTGCTTACGGGTTTTTCGGCTACGCTTCCCACGTTTGTCGCAACAGACCGCTCGGGTATCAAAGACGGTTCTGTCAAGGCGGAGCTCATTGCGCCGTCGGGACAATCGAATGAATATTCGGGCGGAGAGACGGTAGACATCAACGAAGTGGGAACGTACAACTATCGCGTAACGGCCTCGGATATTTACGACAACGTCGCCGTATCGGATAACGAGTTTACGGCTCAGAACGGAAGCGCGGACGACATTGTGCTTACAAAAGGTCAAATGTTCAATTTCGATACGCTTTCGGCTAAAAATCTCGTGCTTGTAGACGTTATGGATGAGGGAAGCCGATTCGATATAGTCGACGTAAACGATATAAAAGATTCGTATACGGGCTTGGCGTATTCCGCGTCGGACGGCGTTACGCCCTCGGGCAAAGCCCTTGCCGTTTCGGCGGACGCCGGCAAAACGGCGGCGTTTTCACTGTCTATGACCGCCGATATGATAAAAGATCACGCGCCCGTTTGGGAAAGCACGTGGTCGCTTAAAATCCGTTTTGCGACGGACGGCAGATTCACTAGCATGAAAGTCTATAACGTAAAGACTTCCGGTCGTTCCATAGTGCGCGAGATTACGCCGTACGACAGGGATTATCAAGAGCAGATGACGTGGTACGAGGCGGAACTGCGCGCGCCGTTCTTCGATTTGAGCGACCCCGAGGATATGATCTATAAGCTCGGCTTTGAAATTTTCAATTATTCTTCGCGTGAGATAACCGTTTATTTCGACGAAATTTTCTTTGAAGAAAAGCCCGACTACACGCCGAAGAACGGCGATATACTAAACTTTTCCGACGGCGAGAAAACGCTCGGATTCGCGCGCGATTTGGCGGGCTACGGCAGCCGCGGCGCGAAAATAACATACGAAACGGAAAATATTCCCGCCGGCGCGGGAGCCGGCGTTACGGGCGTGCTGAAAGTAAGCACGACGCTCAGCATGCAGGGCACGGAAATAATTTTCCCGAAAATTTATTCGCGCGATTATTTCGACGCCGTTACGATCCGCCTTTATTTGTCGCATGTGCCGACGCATTTGCGTCTCGGTTTCTTCGACGATAAGGGCAATCATCAGAACAGATATATGGCTCCGATAGGCTACGGAGAAAACGCGCACTTGAATTGCGTGCAAGGCTGGAAAGACTACGTGTTCCGCGGAGATCAGTATAATTATTTGCTTACGGGCAACATCGTAGGCGTGTATATGGGAATTTTCGAGCACAGAGACAAATACTTTTTGGAACGTTATCCCGAGTTCGATCTCGAAAACGGCACGATAGATATGTATATCGCAAGCATAACGTATACGCGCACGGACAAGGAAGAACTCGACGCGATAACGAACGGCTTTATGCAGGATAATCCGACGCTCGGCGGAAAGAACGTGGCTTTGTTTAACAGCCAAGCTTACGAAAAATTTCTGTCCGGTTCGTATACGGCGAAATTCGAGTCCGATTATGCGGGAAGCGCGAACGGCGCGTTTGTTATAACGCACGGCGGCGCATGGTCTCCGGGATATACTACGTTTACTCCGCCCGCGCAAGCGCCCGTTTCGGATATATACGGATTCAAAGTGCGCTATAAGGCTCTCGGCACGGATCCGCGCAAAGCCGCGATATATATGCTTACGACTCACCGAAACAATATAAACGATCAGTCGAAACGCTATTATTGGAATTTGAGTTCGAGCGCGGAAGTTATCGACGCGACGGACGGTTGGCAGACTGTTCTTATCAAATTCAATCCCGACAATGTGCTCGGCGAGGCGATAACGAGCATAACGCTGTCGGCGACGGATGCAAATCATTTGACGATTGCTTGGGATTATATCGTGGCGATTCCTTACATAAACGACGGAACGATAGAAGTAAATTACGGCGGAAGCGCATTCGACACGAATTATTTTTCGGACGAAACGTTTAATTGGTCGTTGCTGTCGTTCACTTGCGCCGGTTACCCGAATATGCAGTTCGAATGGACTGTTAAAAAGGACGGAAACGTAATCGACAAGCCGAGCGGAAAAGCCGCGCTCGAAGCGGGCAACTACGAGATAGAAGCTACGGGCATAGACAATAACGTGAGCGCGTCGGGAAAAGTTTCGTTTACGGTGTCCGACCCCGAAACGGTGAACGATATAGTTCTTAATTACGACGGCTCGGCAAGTCCCGAGAATTTCGTAGTGAACGATTTGCTCGAAACGAGTAAACTTGCCGCTTCGAGCGCGACGCTCGACGGCAAAGGAAGCGCGCGATACACATACGAACTCGTTTTGCCGAGCGGCAGCACCGTTAATATAGACGGCGATTATTCGCTCGCAAGTTCGGGCAAATATACTTTGCGCGTAACGGGCAGAGTTCGCGGATTTACGGGCAGTGCGGAAATAGAGTTTAACGTCGCTGCGGCTACGGCTGTTACGGTTTCCGTCGCTTACGACGGTTCGGCTACGGCAAATCTTATGCTCGAAGACGATTTGCGTCTTAATAGCTCCAAGCTGTCGGTATCGGCTTCCGTTGCGGGCGGTCAGACGGAAATAGCGGATTCCGAAATTCGCAGAACGATAACTTTCGGAAACGAGACGGTCGTTTTCGATATAGATACGTATCGTTTTACGAAGTACGGCAGATATACGGTGGATTTCGAAGTTACGAAAAAGGGCTACGAGGGCAGTGCGACGCTCGTCGTAACCGTTTCCGAACGGCTCGAAATAACGATAAAACGCGGCGGAAACGACGCTTTCGACATTCGCACCGTGGCGAACAAATCTTACGATTTAACGCAATTTTCGGTAGATGGCAACAGGGGCGCGGACGTTGTTTGGAGCATTTCGTTCGGAGGCGGCGCGGCGACGGCGCTCGATATGACGAATTCCGAGTACGCGTTCTCGCAAAACGGCGTGTATACCGTAAAAGCCGCGCTCGATCACGAATTTCTCGTAGGAGAAAAGTCGTTTACCGTTACGGTCGAGAATTTGCCGTTCGGCGCGCAGACAGACGGCTCGACGCTTTTGGCGGACTTTGCGAACGAAGGCTATAACGCCGAAAAAGATTATTCCACGACTACGCTGTCGTACGTCGCGGACGGCGGAAAAACAGTTTTGAAATCGTTCTCCACGACGGCATGGAACGGGTTGGATACGACGTTCGTATACGAACTGCCCGAATCCGTTTCGATAAAGGACAAGATTTTCCATATTCGGCTGAAAGTCGCAGGCGGAGAAGCAAGGCTCCGTTTCAATCGGAAGAAAACCGAAACCGGCGAGGCTTTCGACGGACTTACGATAGCAACGGCTTCCGATTCGGTTTGGGTAGACAAAGCGTTCTCGTATGCCGATATATACGCACTCGTTAAAAACTATATTCCCGATTTCGACGGAAGCGTGAACAAACTTTATTTTCAACACTGTGCTGCGAATATGTCGCTGTATATCGAAAAAATATGGTTGACGGACGATGACGGACTTACGGATTTCCCGCAGGGCGGCGTAGAACTTATAAGGCTGAAATCTTATACGAAAACGGCATCCGGGTGGGGCGATCAAAATTTGTATTCCGAAAGCGTAACGAGCACGGAAATAAACAAAAACGGTTCGATTCGAATTCGCTTAAAGCGCACCGCGGTAGGAAACGCCACGGATATGAGAGTTTATCTGGGCTTTAACAACGCGAATATTGCGAGCGGAACGAACGGGATGTTCTTGACGGGTACGACCGCAACAGCCGATTCGGACTACGTTATTCTTACGTTTGCGCTAAACGGCGGAAGCGACAGCACCGAACAGGCAAAGAGCAACTTTTATTTCTCGTCTTCGGATACGATAACGGTAACGCAGATTAAATTCCGACTGTATTTCAATGCCGGCACGTCGTTTACGACGGATATAGATTGGGTGGCGTATATTCCGCCCGAGGCGTAAGGAGTAAAGCGCGAAAATGATAAAAGTTACTGTCGGCGGCGCGTCTTTGGTCGGCTTTTCGATAAGCGCGGATCCTGCGCCGTCCTCGGCTTACGCGGCGGAAGAACTTAAAAAATACATAAAGAGAATTTGCGGCGACGGAGAAAGCAACGGCAAAGTTTTTTCCGTCGGCGCGGATCTCTCTATGGAAACGGACGAATTTCGTCTTGTGTCGCATGCTGACGGCATAACGCTCAAAGGCGGCGCGCGCGGAGTGATCTACGGTGTTTACGAATTTCTCGAAACGCTCGGCGCGCGTTTTTATACGCCGAAAATCGAAGTTATGCCGAATAAAAACGTTGCGTTGCCCGCGGACTTTTCGCTTAGCCGCAAGCCCGTTATAAAATTCCGCGAAGTGCTGGACGAAAAGGCGAGAGATAAAGCGTGGAGCGTAAAAAACAGATTGAATTCCAAGCTTTGGAACGTTCGGACTTTGGGCGAGGACGTAGGCGGCGGTTACTTTTTCGCGGGAATTCCCGCGCACAGTCTTACGGGCGAATATCTTTTAAGATCTTATACACAGAGCAATCCCGAATATTTCGCACTTGTGAACGGAAAAAGGCTCACGGACGGGAAAGGGCAGATATGCTCGACTTCCGACGAAGCGGCGGATGCGGCGGCAAACGAGCTTATAAAACTTTTGGACGAAAATCCCGCGGCGGGTTATGCGGCTTTGTCGCACGGCGACAATCACAATTTCTGCCGTTGCGAAAGATGCGAAAAAGCTTACGAAAAGTCGTCGTTTGCCGAGGTTTACTTAACGTGCCTCAATAAAATTGCTTCAAAAGTCGGCAAAAAGCACCCGAACGTAAAGCTCGTTATGCTTGCGTACGAGGGAATGTCCGCTCTTCCCGACGGCTTCGAACTCGAAAAAAACATTCTCGTGCAATACTGTTCTTCGATTTGCCGTTCGCATGCGTTCGGCGATAAAAGTTGCGCTCATAACGTCGGGTGCGTAAAAGAATTCGACAAGTGGGCTTCCGTTTCGTCGGGGCTGTGGATATGGGACTATCCGAATTGTTTCAAGTACGAGCTCATGCCGCTTCCGTATTACGATTTGCTGTTGGAAAACGTTCGTTTCTACGCCGAGCATAAGGCGGAAGGGATTTTCAACGAGTGCGGGCATACGAACGCGGAGTTCGCGGGTCTGCCCGAGCTTAGGAACTATCTGCTGTGCCGCGCGATGTGGGACCCGTATCAAAGCAAAGAAGAATGGAATTCTCACCGCGACGGCTTTTTGCGCGCAATGTTCGGAGACGGCGCGAAATATATAAGCGATTATCTCGATCTTATCTGTACCGAAAGCGACGGAATGCACATGGATTACAACTGTTTTCCGACAAACGGAAAATCGAGTCCCGCAGTACCGATAATAGCCCCCGATAAGCTCGGATCTTTCCTGCGTCGCGGTTACGCGCTTTTGCAAAACGCGCTTTCCTCTGCCGCCTTGCAAGGCAAGGAAGAAATCGAAAAACTTATAACTCAGCTTATGTATTACGAACTGTATCATACTATGGCGGATATTTTGAAAAACGGCACGGAAGAACAAAAGAGCGAAGCAAAGCGGAAAAACAAAGAACTTATCGAAAGAATAGAAAGACAAAATTTGAAATTGACTTTTTGGGGTAAATCGCTCGAAAAGCAGAATGAATATTTGCGTACGTGCGTTTGCGTTCCGCCGTCCGAGTGGGATTACTCTTGGTAGGGCAGGTATAACGATATTGATAAAATTCGAAGAATGGAAACTGTACGACGGAGAAGAATTCGTATGCGCGGCGCAAGTGCCCGGCGATATAACGGCGGATCTTTTCCGCGCGGGAAAAATTCCGAATCCTTATTACGGATTGAATCATAAAGTTGCGGAGAGCATTTTAAGGCGCGATTTCGCATACTTAACGTATTTCGAATTCGACTTGAAGTCTTTCGATACGCAAAACCGCACGCTTATGCTTTCGTTCGAGGGCGTGGATCTTTTTGCGGATATTTTTCTTAACGGCACGCTCGTCGGAAGCACGAAGAATATGTTTTTAAGATACGATTTCGACGTGAAAAATGCGGTGCTGGACGGGCAAAACGAGTTGCGCGTGCAAATGCGCTCTACGCTTGCTCGCAAAGACGGCTTGGACTGCGATAAGTATTTCGGAATTTTCGATTCGAAGCGCGTACTTTTCAGAAAAGAACAGTGTTGCTTCGGTTGGGATTGGGCGCCGGATATGCCCGGTTACGGGATTTACAAGCCCGTTTACTTGCAAAGCGTGCCGAAAGATCGTATAATGGATTTGCGCGTTGCGGCGGACGGAGACGGAAACGCGTCGTTTTTCGTCGAACTGAATTATTATTCGCGTTCGTATTACGACAACGGCGGCAACTTCGTCGAAGTTAACCACGATTTCGACGATGAAATTTGCGTTATTTTGGATACGACGCCGGGCGGCGAGACGAAAACCGAGCAAAAAATAAAAGTAGACGGCAACAAATGTTTTCTGAATTTTTCGAATCCCGATCGGCGGCTCTGGCAGCCGAACGGTTACGGAAAGCAACCGCTGTACGGTTATACCGTAAGGCTTTTGCGCGACGGCGAAATTCTGTGCGAGAAAAGCGGCAGACTCGGTTATCGCACCGTGCGTCTCGATCAAAAACCGAAAGGGAAAAACAAATTCGGTTTCGCGTTTTCCGTCAACGGGAAAGAGATTTTTGCGAAAGGTTCGAATTGGGTCCCCGCGGATTGCTTTACGGGCTGTATAACCCGCGACAGATACCGCGATTTATTACAAAAGGCAAAGAACGCAAACATGAATATGTTGCGCGTGTGGGGCGGCGGAATTTACGAAAACGACTGCTTTTACGATATTTGCGACGAACTCGGGATTACCGTTTGGCAGGATTTTATGTTTGCGTGCGCGGACATTCCCGACGATAACGACGAGTGGCTCGAAAACACGCTCGCCGAATGCGAATATCAGATAAAAAGGCTGAGAAATCATCCGGCGCTTATATATTGGTGCGGCGGCAACGAAAAACCCGGCGCGTTCGGAAAACCCGTAAAGCTCGGGGAAAAGCTCGTCGACGTAATGTTGCGCGGTCTTGTCGGCAGTCTCGACCCGACGAGACCTTACGGCAGACAGAGTCCGTGTTCTTTCACGGACGCGGACGGCGATTTGTCGTCCGGCGATTGCCATTGCAGCGGTTTCGAACAAAGTCTGGCGATCGGAATAAAAAACTACCGTAAAACGGTCTCGCGTTCCGTTCCGTCTTTCGTGTCGGAATGCGCCGTTATGGGACCCATGTCCAAGCAGGCTTTCGAAAGAATTTTTCCTTTCGACAAGCTGTGGCCGATGAACGATTATTGGATAGACAGACTCACGACGAATCCGTATGCCGCGATAAAGATGAATTTTTGCGACGAGCAGGCAAAACTCGCGGGCGAGATGTACGGCGCGCCGAAGTCGCTTTCCGATTTCGTGCGAAAGGGCATGATGCTTCATGCGGAAATTCTTTCGTGCGAGGCGGAACGTTTGCGCGCGCACAAGGGGCTTACGAGCGGCTTTATGAATTGGATGTATAACGAAATCTGGCCGAACGGAACGTGGGCGGTCGTAGATTATTACGGCGAACCCAAGCAGGCGTATTACGCGCTTTCCCGTTCTTTTCGCCCCGTGCTCATGTCGTTTTATTATGATGCTGACGGCAACACTTATCTTTTCGGCGCAAACGATACTTTGCGCGTTGCGAAATGTTCGTACACGATGTCTTGCAAAAAAACCGACGGCGAAGTCGTTTGGAGCGAGAGCGGCGAGGTTGCTTTGCCGACCGGAAGAGCGTGGAAAAAGCCCGTCGGTCGCACCGTCGAAAGCGGAACTTATTTGTGCGTAACTTATTCTTACTCCGGAAAAAAGCGGAGAACGCTGTATTCGCCGTCGTTTTGGAGCGACTGCCGTCTCGCGGACGGCGTGAAATTTTCGGCGAAAAAAACGAAAGAAAACGAGTGTGTCGTAACGGTTTGCGCCGACCGTTTGGCAAAAGCCGTCAGACTTTCCATGCCCGACGATTACAAGTATTTTTATTCGGATAACTACTTCGACTTGGAAGCGGGCGAAACGGCAAGAATAACAGTAACCGCAACCGAGGCGTTCGACGGCAAATCTCTTACGGCGGACGTCTTTCGAAACGAAAACGAGGAGAATCCGATATGAAACAGATATTATTGCCGTTCGGCAGAGGATATAAAGCCAATCTGCATTGCCATTCGACGGATTCGGACGGTGCTTTTACGCCCGTAGAGCTCAAAGAACTTTATATATCGCAGGGTTATTCGGTGCTTGCGTATACCGATCACGGGTGCATGAAAGACCGAACGCATCTTTGCGATAAAAATTTCGTAGCGCTGTCGGGCTACGAAAATCATCTCGAACCGCCGTGGATTCGCCACGCGCCGCGCTCGAATAAAAATTATCATATCTGTTTTTACGCGCCGCGCCCCGACGAAGTCGGCATGATAGGGATTACGGATTATTATTACGAATTCTGCAAGTCGTATAACGGAGACGACCGCGACCCGCGCGAAATCAAATACGGCTTTTTCGGCGGCGATAACGGCGGTTTCGGAGCGGAAAATCTGAATAAATTATTGAAACAAGCCGAAAAGCTCGGATATCTCGCAGTATTGAATCATCCGCATTGGTCGCATTTGTCTTTCGAAGATCTCGCGGATATCGAGGGATTGTTCGGGATCGAGATTTACAATCATAACGGGTTTATATACGGCGATTGCGAGTCGGACGCCGTTTACGATATGATGCTTATAAACGGTCGGCTCCCGTACTGTTTCGCGGGCGACGACAATCATAATTCGAAAGTAGCGGACAGCTTCGGCGGATATAATGTTTTATATCCCGAAGAACTGACCTACGACGGTGTGTTTTCGTGTCTGCGTTCGGGCGGGTTTTACGCTTCGACGGGGGCGGAACTGAACGGACTGACGGCGGACGGCAACGACGTGGAAGTAGGAACGCGCGACGCGAAATCGGTTTGGATCATAACGGATCGCAATGCCCAAAGAGTATTCGCGAACGGAAAGCCTCTTTCTCACGCGACTTTTTCGGTAATCTCCGACGCAACGTATTTTCGGATAGTTGCGGAAAACAGAGACGGGAAAAAAGCGTTTTCGCGCGCGTATAAAAGAGGAAAAAACGGACGATGGATTTAGACGAAAACGTAAATTCGTATAATGACGGCGTTTCTCCGTTGCCCCGAAAAAAATCGAAAAAAGTTCAGCGCACGCTTATATGGATGTGCTGGCTTATGTATACGCTGTCGCAACTCGGGCGTTACAGCTACGCGTCTAACGTAAATCCGATCATGGCGCGATACGGAATTTCGCACGCAACGGCAAGTTTGCCCGCCACGCTGTTTTTCTTCGCTTACGGCGCGGGACAGCTCGTCAATGCTTTTTTATGCAAATATTTCGATAAAAAGCGCGTGCTTTGTTTCGTTATGCTCGTGTCGGGCGGAATAAATCTTACGCTGTTTTTCGGCGTTCCGTTCGTCGCGATAGAAGTGCTTTGGTTTTTCAACGGAGTCGCGCAGTCGGTCCTGTGGTGTTCGCTTATTTCCGTTATCGGGGAAAATACGGACGAGGATATGCTGTCGCGTTCGTCGTTTATAATGAGTACCGCTCCGTTTGCCGGAACGTTTTTTTCTTACGGACTCAGCGCTTTGCTCGCGATAGGCGACGGCTATTTTTTGGCGTTTTGTATAGGCGGTTCGGTTCTTTTGATTGCGGGCGTCGCCTGGTTTTTCGCATACGACCGATTGACGTGCGAAAAGATAAAAGCGGATTCCGCCTTGCCGAAAGAAATGAAAGAAAAGAAAAAGATCCCCGCCGAAACCGTTTGTCTGATAGCCGTTTTTGCCGTGTTTGCAATCATAAACTATTTGATAGCCGGCGGATTGCAGACCTGGTTGCCGTCGATTTTGACCGAAACGTACGGGCTCGGCAATGCGTTTTCCGTGTTTTTGACTTTGTTTTTGCCGTTTGTCGGCGCGCTCGCCGCATTGATTTCCGAGCCGCTTTATCGAATAATGAGCAATTTCGTCGCGCTTAACGCAGTTATGTTCGTTATAACCGCCGTTTCGCTTTTGGCGCTTATAAAACTTATAGGCGTTTCGTGGGTTGTGGCTTTGCTGTTCTTTATAATAATACGGCTTGTCATGAGCGTTTCGTCGAATTCGATCACGGTTCGTTTTCCGCTTTCCATGCGGGGAAAAGGCGCGTCGGGATTTTATGCGGGCTTTTTGAACGGATGTTGTTATGCGGGTCAAACGGCAAGCACATACGGTTTCGGAGTCGTTGCCGACCGCTCGGGTTGGACGGCTGTTTTTAGATTGTCGCTTTGGCTGTCGATTGTTCCCGTCGTAATCGCTTTCGTGTACGGAGTCGTAAAAGTCGTCGGAAAACGGAGTTCGTCGGCGAAAAAATCTTGACCGAAAGTTTCGTTATCCGTTTCCCATCGACTTGCCGTATTTAATATTAAAATCAGCACGCAGCATAATGTTGAGGGTCATGTTTATGAATTGGATTTGCAAGAGGAGTCTAACGGGACGAGAAAAGTATTCAGTTTACTTCCGCTATTTGTTGCGGCATTAGAAGAAGGTCGTACTGTTATCATCGGCAGATATGGCGCCGACCCATATTTAGATGCCATCATACTGCGCTGTCAAAATAATTTTCTCTGTTTCCGCTCCACAGCAAACAATTAAATGATTTGTTGCCATAGGGATACTTGCCCTACTACGGTCTTGATACCATGTTTTTCCTCTAGGCATATCCTATGCCTCCTACC
>DBEXQE010000050.1:0-4231 GCA_048167245.1 Christensenellales bacterium
CACAAGTCAGATAGTCGTCTGCGATTTGGATCATACCGTGATCTATATGAATCCCGCGGCGGTAAAGCGTTACGAAAAAAGCGGCGGCGCGGCGCTGTGCGGTAAAAGCATTTTCGACTGCCACAACGCACGGTCGGGCGAGATCATTAGAAAAGTCGTCGCGTGGTTTGCGGAAAGCAAGGAGCATAACCGCATTTACACTTTTTATAACGAAAAATACAATAAGGACGTTTATATGATCGCGCTCAGGAATTTCGACGGCGAACTTATAGGTTACTACGAAAAGCACGAATTCCGCAACAGAGAAACGGCGAAATTATACGATTTTTCGGATTGATCGTCGAATTTTTCGAAAATAATAAAAAAACTTTGAAAAATTCGCAAAGTTCCATGAAACGCCATCCTTTCAATACAATCTCGATTTTATATTTTCGATTTCTTTCTTCGGATTTCTCCACCAGAGCGGCGACCAGATGCGGTACAGTTTCCAACCGCGCGCCGTGAGATACTTTGCCCTGTGAACGTCGCGCTCTCGCGTGGACTGCGTATTGTTGTATACGCTGCAATCGCAATCTATGCCCAAAAGATATTTGCCGCCGCTGTCTTTGACCGCTATATCTATTTTATAGCCGCCTATTCCCACGTTGCGCTCGACGTTAAGCCCTGCTTCCGTAAGAGCGCGAGCTACGGAGAGCGTAAACTCGTCGTTCTGCTCCGTCCCGCCGCTCTTCACGTTCTCTCCGAACGACGCAAGCACGTTTTTCGCACCGTTCACGTCGCCGTCCGAAATGCAGTATGCATACTCCAAGTATTTTTTGAGAATTCTCGGACCGTCGTTCGTCAGGTCGTCGACTTTGAGTTCGTCGGGGCGGATCGAAGTAACTATATCCACGTGCCGTTTTGCGCGCGATATCGCAACGTTGAGCCTGTTTTCGCCGCCCGTCTGATTGAGCCAACCGAAATTGCGCACGACTTTGCCCTGCGCGTTCTTCGCGTAAGCAAGCGAGAAAATGATTATATCGCGCTCGTCGCCCTGAACGTTTTCTATATTTTTAATGAACAGTCCCACGTCTTCGCCGTTTTCTTTGCGAGCCGTTTCCGCATGGTATTTCGCGGCGAACTCGGCGTCGGCAACGCACAGATCGTCGAGCATATCGAGAATAAGGTCGCGCTGATTACTGTTAAACGTGATTACCCCGAGCGTTTCGGAATTCTTGCGTTCGTCGAGCGCGCGGCGGATAAGTTCTATCGTCTTTTCTGCTTCGGCTCTGTTCGTCCTGTCCGTCCAAAGTCCGTTTTCGACGCGGTAGACTTTTATGGGTCTTTCCTGCGGCGTAACCGTATTCGGCGAAACGTTCAGCCTGCCCCTGTAAAACGCGTAGTTCGAAAAGGTTATAAGCTCTTCGTACTTCGAGCGGTAATGGTAATCGAGCATGATCTCGGGATACTTGAAACGCGCCAGATCGAGCAGACTTTCTTCTTCGAGCGCAGCGTTGAGTTCGTCCGTTTCCTGTTCTTCGTCGTCGTAGTCCATGCGCCCGACGCCCAAGCTCGACGGCCGCAACTGCTTGTGATCGCCAGCTATAACGACTTTCTTGGCGCGGGCAATGCTCGGCACGCCCTTTTCTATATATATCTGCGACGCTTCGTCGAAAATGACGAGATCGAACAGACCGTTTTCGAGCGGCAGGACTTCCGAAACGACTTCGGGCGTCATCAGCCAAATGCGAATTCCGTTGAACAGTTCGAACCCGAATTTTTTCACGTAGCGCGCGATATCCCACTTGCGCTTGTTCTCGGTTATCCGAGTCATATCGCCGAAACGTTTGCTGTTTTTTATGCAATCGCAGAAACTGCCCGTAAGCACGCTTTGGAAACGCTCGCGGGATAAGTCTTTCTTGCTCTCCATCAGCATGCCTATCTCGCGCACTATAAGGTCGAAATTGTCGACGGTTACGAGCAGATCTCTGTTTTCCGTTTCGAACTCGTTTATGTAGTGAAGCGCCGAAAATCCGACTATTTCGTCTAAAATCTCGACGATCGGCTTTTCGAAACAGTTTGCAACGTTGTACGCCGCGCCGAAAAACAACTTCTGTTCGGCGTCAAGCTCGTTGTACCCCGCGCGCAACGAAACGAACTCGTTGTACTTTCCGAACCCGTCGCGCAGGATCTGCGGGTCTTTTACAAGCGACTTCTTCGCGTCCTTCGCAATTTTCGCGAAATTATTCTTTATAAACGCACGGGCGGGCTTTTTGTACTCACCTTTCGAAAACGCGCGGGCAAAGAAATTCTTGGAACGGTTTTGCGCGTACAGATCGTTTATCTTATCGAGCTCTGCCATAAGTTCGGCGACTCGAGCGCGCGAAAAATCGTCTTTTACGCCCGCAAGCCACGGGAATTCGCCGACTAAGTCGTAATATCTCCCGTACGTTTCCACCGTGTACTGATTAGCGAAAAATCTTTTGAGCTTTTTTATATTCTCGTATCCGAGCGCGAAGAACTCCGACGGAACGCACCGCTCGAACAATGCTGTTTTCGCGGGATCGGTATTTTTCATTCCGCCGTCCGCGCTTTCTTCGTAGATCTTATATACGCCGGCGCCGTACTCCGCGTCGTAATACAGCTTCTGCGCAACCGCGTCGAGCCGCGATACGTCGCGGTCTATTCTGTCGGAAACGGAATTGAAACCCGCCCTGTCGTACTCGCACGGCTTCTCGACGGCGTAGATCTTGGAAAGTTGATCGTAAAACTCGTCCTTGTTCTTTACGTCGTGAATGAACAGCGCGTATTTATTCAACTGTCCCAAACGCGAATAAATTACGTCGAGCGCCGCCTTTTTCTGCGATACCATAAGAACGTTTTTGCCTTTGTTGACAAAATCCACTATAAGGCTCGTTATGGTCTGCGATTTACCCGTTCCCGGCGGTCCCTGAATGACAAGTTTATCCGTGTTGTTTATGTTGAATACGGCGGCTTCCTGCGACGTGTTAAGGTCGTTTATGTAGTTCAGATTTTTTTCTTCCGCCGCGATCGTCTCAGGTCGTTCGCCCATATCTTCGCTGTCGGAATACATATCTATATCTTCCGCGCGTATGAGCAGATTATTGAGCAGAGAATTTATATTCTCGCTTTCGGTAATATCCTTGAAGTCCCTTTGCAAAGCCGACGAATACAACGGAAATTTTCCGAGAACTATGCTCTCTTCGAGCACGAATTCGCCCTGTCTGAACTTGGGGAATTTATCCGCCGTGTATTCTTCGAACGGAGCTATCCCGTCGCCGACGGGAACGGTAATATTTATGCCTATATCGCCGTAATACTTGACGATCTGATCGTAAAAGCGGTAGTTGTCCACTTCTTCCAGGATATTAGACTCCAAAGACGCCTGAATATTGTTGAATTTGTAGTAAGACAAGACGAGATTCGAATTGAACAGAACGTCTTTCGTCGCGTCCATTTTCAGACATATCGTTTCGGGTTCTTTGATGATCTCCACGGGAAACAGCGCAAGCGGAGCGCGGACGGAAAAGTCTTCGCCCGTCATTCTGCCCTTGACGAACGGATACGCGATATACAGACTGTTGTCGCCCGTTTCGCGCAACGTACGCGTAGCTTCGCGAAAGACTTTCGAAACGGCTTTGTAACGCTCTTCGGCTTTCGCGTCGCCGCCGCTTATATCGCAAAGCATAAATCTTTTGTTCGGTTCGAAACGACGCACGAACTCCGCAAGTTTGACGTTGTAATTCTTTCCCTGCGCGCTCTTGTCGCGGCTCGCCAGATCGCACGTGAAATTCGCGGAATTCTTAGGCATATACAAAAGCCTGTTGCGCTTGTTTATGTTCACGAGCCTGTGTTCGAGATTTTTGAGCGTTTCGCGCATCTCGGGCTGCAACAGATTGCTCTTGACCGTCTTGTCGTTGTACTTCTTTACGACGGCGAAAAATTCGTCGCCGTAATTCTCGACGAACGCTTTCCCGATACCCGAAACGTAAAGCAGATCGCTCTTGCTTTTCGGTTTGAGCTTTGCGATCTCGGCAAGACTTTCGTCCGTACAAACGCGCGGAGTTCTGCCTTCGGCGTCTTTCTTTTCGCGCAGTTTGTTTCTAAGTTCCGTTAACTCTTTCAACAATGCTTCGTTCATATTATTATTGTAACACATTTGCTTTCCGAAATAAAGAAAATACGCGCTTAATTTTTGCATTTTTTTATAAAAAACAATTGACAAAGGCGT
>DBEXQE010000051.1:0-2640 GCA_048167245.1 Christensenellales bacterium
AGTGTTATAGTCAAGTACATTATATAACATAATAAAAATAAAAGCAACAAAATTACGGTAAGTTTTTACGTTACTTATTATCGAGGCAAGCTATGCCGGGGAGAACTTTGCCTTCGAGATATTCGAGCGAAGCTCCGCCGCCCGTGGAGATATGCGTAACCTTATCCGCGAAGCCGAGCTGTTCTACCGCCGCCGCGCTGTCGCCGCCGCCTATTATGGTAACGGCGTCCTTATTGTCGGCGAGCGCCTGAGCGACCGCTTTCGTGCCGACTGCGAATTTTTCGAATTCGAACACGCCCATAGGACCGTTCCATATAACGGTTTTAGCCTTTTTGATCTCGGCGGCGAAGATCTCGGCGGTCTTGGGACCGATATCGAGTCCTTCGTAGTCGTCGGGGATATTGTCGGACGGGAAAACTTTGCTTTCTGCGGTCGCGGAGAACTCGGTCGTCGCAACGTTGTCGACGGGGAGCAGCATTTTTATCCCGCGCGCCTTTGCTTTTGCCATAAGGTCTTTCGCAAGGTCTATCTTATCCTTTTCTACGCGGCTTTTGCCGACTTTGCCGCCGTTAGCCGCGATGAACGTGTACGCCATAGCGCCGCCTATTACAAGGCTGTCTACTTTTTCGAGCAGGTTGTTGATAACGCCTATCTTATCCGACACTTTCGCGCCGCCGAGAATAGCGGTGAACGGACGGGCGGGGGAGCTGAGCGCGCCGCCCATAACGTCAATCTCCTTTTGGATAAGGAAACCGCAAACGTTGGTCTTGCAGAATTCCGCAACGCCCGCGGTGGAAGAATGAGCGCGGTGAGCCGTTCCGAACGCGTCGTTTACGTAGATATCGCAAAGCGACGCCAAAGCCTTGCTAAGTTCGGGGTCGTTTTTTTCTTCGCCCTTTTCGAAACGCACGTTTTCGAGCATTACGGCATAGCCGTCTTTCAGAGCGGCGACTTTCGCTTTCGCGTCCGCGCCGATAACGTCGTTTGCGAGCGTTACTTTGTTGCCGAGCAGTTCGTTGAGCCTGTCGGCTACGGGTTTAAGACTGAATTTCGCTTCGGGACCGTTCTTGGGTCTGCCGAGATGCGAGCAAAGTATGACCTTTGCGCCGTTGTCCAAAAGATATTTGACGGTGGGCAGAGCGCCGATAATGCGGTTTTCGTCGGTGATCTTGCCGTTCTCGTCCTGCGGAACGTTGAAGTCGCAACGAACGAGTACTCTCTTGCCCTTGACGTCTACGTCTTTTACGGTCTTTTTGTTCATGGTTGTATAATATCTCCTTTGAGTTGAATTGCGTTTTTGACCCCATCAGTCAATCAGTCGCTTCGCTTTGTGATTGACAGCTTCCCCTGGTAGGGGACGCCTTATCTTATGTCAAGCCTGCCCCTTTTAGGGGAAGGTGTCAACGAAGTTGACGGAAGGGGTAATTTACAGTTGTAATTCTTTTATGAGCCTGCTTAGATTTTCCGTTTGGATCTCGAGTTTGCGGGTCGCGGACGAAACGGCGATCGTATTTTTAAGCCCTATGTACATGATTTTTACCGTTTCGCGACTGCCGTATTCGACGGCTTTTTCGAACGCTTCGCAAACGAGCATGAGTTCTTCGCGCTCGGTCGGCATGAGTTCGGGGTCGCGCGCGACTATTCCTATTATCTCGCGTATGCAAACGAGCAAAGAACTTGCCTGAATTTTGTCGAAGTCGGCGTTTTCGGAGTTCTCGCTCTGCGAGAAGAAGTCGAATTCCAAAAAGTTCTTTTCTTCGTCGCGCACGGGCTTTTCTTCCTGTGGCGCGGGCTTAGGCTCCGGCTCGGGTTCGTGAGCGGGTTCGGGGACGGCGCGGTATTCGTCCGACACGTTCGCGCGGAAATTGCCGATGATCACGCTGCCGAAGCGCGCGAATTCGTCGTTCACGTTCTCGCTTTCGAAGTGGTTGTGAATGAACACCTGCAAGTCGAGCTTTTTCGTGTCGAAAGCGTACAAAAGCCCGAACACGAGCGCGATCTGTTTTTTCCTGCCCGTTGGCAGAACGAATTCCTTGCCGTTGACCGCTTTTTTGAGTTCGGCGGCAAAGTCGAAATTCTGCGTCGCGTCGGCCATTATCGCGAACAGTTTTTTGCTCCCCGCGATGACCTGCAACAGCTCCGAGATCTTCTTTTCGCCAAGTATGAACTTAGCCGCCGCCGTATCGTCGCACGCGCGGCAAAAATCTCCCAAACATTCGTCGGAGTCCGACATTATATCGTAAACGGTTCTCATGTCTATATTTTAGCATGAAATGTATATTTTGGCAAATAAAAAATAGCCGAAAAGTGCCGATTTCCGCTTGCTTTATTAAATTCGTTGTGATATACTAACATACGTATTTAATATGCCACCTTAGTCTAGCGGTCAGGACGTTGGCCTCTCACGCCGAAGTCAGGGGTTCGATTCCCCTAGGTGGTGCCATGTAAAAACCGCCGAAAGGCGGTTTTTACAATTAAATTCGCCTTGCGGCGAGTGAAATAGCTGACGCTGTGAAATATTTCTTGCGAAATATGAAATATGCTACGCATGAGAAAAGGCGAATTTTATTTCACAACGCGAAGCGTTATTTCATATCGAGAGATATTTCATTTTGCGAAATCAAGGAGCAAAGGATGAAA
>DBEXQE010000052.1:0-1907 GCA_048167245.1 Christensenellales bacterium
ATGCTTATAAATCAGTGGGCTAACGTCATGCGCGCCGAAAAGACGACGCGTCCTTTCTTGCGGACTTCGGAGTTTTTGTGGCAGGAAGGTCATACCGTTCACGCCACCGCGGAAGAAGCGCAGGAAGAAACGATAAAAATGCTGAACGTTTACGCGGAATTTGCGAAAAACGTTTTGGCTATACCCATGCTTACGGGGCAAAAGACGGAGCGCGAAAAGTTTGCGGGCGCGAAAGCCACCTACTCCATCGAAGCGATGATGCACGACGGAAAGAGTCTGCAAGCCGGCACTTCGCATAACTTCGGACAAAAATTCGCGGAAGCGTTCGATATAAAATTTTTAGATAAAGACGGCACGCACAAAACGCCGTATCAGACGAGTTGGGGCGTTACAACGCGTCTTATCGGCGCGATAATCATGGTCCACGGCGACGAACGCGGACTTTACCTGCCGCCTTACGTCGCGCCCTATCAGGTCGCAGTCGTTCCCGTCGCAATGCACAAGGACGGCGTAGTCGACAAGGTAAAAGAAGTTACGGAGAGTTTGCGCGCGGCGGGACTCAGAGTAAAACTCGACCTGTCCGACAACTCGCCCGGTTGGAAGTTCAACGAGTACGAGATGAAAGGCGTTCCCGTAAGAGTGGAAATAGGTCCGCGCGATATCGAAAACGGCGTTGCGACGGTCGTACGCCGCGATAAGTTCGGCGAAAAGACCGCTCTGCCGCTCGGCGATCTCGCAAACGGCATTACCGCCCTTTTGCAGGAGATCCACGACAATATGTACAAAAAAGCCGAAGAAAACCTGAACAGGCGCATACGCGTAGTGCAAAATATGGACGAACTCGAAAAAGCCGTGAACGACGGTTGTTTCGGTCTTACGATGTGGTGCGGCGACGAAGAATGCGAAGTCGCGATAAAGGAAAAAATGCAGGCCACTTCGCGCAATATGCCGTTCGACCAGACCCCCGTCGGCGATAAATGCGTATGCTGCGGCAAAAAAGCCAAATACAAGATCTATTTCGCAAGAGCGTATTAAAAATCGGAAATCGGATGATAAAGCAAGGGCTTAAAAACTTCCTTTCGAGCCTTAAATACGTTTTTACTCCGCTCGGAACTATGTTTTTGGGATTGGTCGTAGGGCTCGGCGTACTTATCGCAGGCACGGCGCAATCGGTAAACGAACTGATAAGCGGGCTGAAAACGCTTACGGACGGCATGAACATAGATTTCAACGCGGTAGGACAAAATCTCTACGATGCCGTTCGCGCGCTCGATTGGTGGCACGAACCGCTCGCCGCGCTCGAAACCATGCTCAGCGAAGAATGGCTGAACGCGACTATAACCGACAGCGTCAACACCCTGCTCGGCACCGACTACGAAACGTTCGTGTCCGAAATAGGCGCTTTGACGGAAACGTTTATAGGCGGAATAGCGGCTTCCGCAGTGGCGCTTATTCTGTTTTGCATCATTGGTTTTATCGCAGGTTACGCTTTAACGCGTTTTATAGTAAGGCGGGATATCGCAAAGCGTTCTCTGTGGAAATTCGTTCTGTCTACCGTTATAAATTCGGTGCTGACTACGGGCGTTACGATAATTTTTATTCTGCTCTACTCGGCGTGGAAACCGAGCGCGCCGCTTACGATCGTATTCGTAATACTGCTTGACGGAATAGTTGCTCTTACGGAAGCGTATCTGCTTTACGGACGCGGCAAAACAAACGCGAAATCGATAGTCAATCTGAAAAATATCGGCAAATATTTTCTTACGAACGCGTTGATTTTTCTGATCGCGATCGCGCTTTCCGTTATTGCCGTCGCGATAAACGTTATAGCCGGAATATTCGTGGCTCTCGCGCTGATGGAAATAGCGTTTATAGTGATCGGCATGAACGCCGAATCGTATGTGAGA
>DBEXQE010000053.1:0-5851 GCA_048167245.1 Christensenellales bacterium
CGCGACGGGAGTGTATTTCGACATACTCGACCTAGCGGACTTGCCGCACGTAGTCGCTATACGTGCCTGTATAGACTGCCGTTAGTGCTTGAAGTGGCGCATCCCCACAAACACCATCGCTATCCCCTTTTCGTCGCAAAGGTCGATGCTGTCTTGGTCTCTTATGCTTCCGCCGGGTTGGATGATCGCGGTTATGCCGGCTTTTGCCGCGGCTTCGGCACAGTCGGAGAACGGGAAGAACGCGTCGGACGCAAGGACCGCGCCGTTTACCCTATCTCCCGCATGCTCTATCGCCTGATTTGTAGCCCAGATCCTGTTCGTCTGACCGCCGCCGACGCCGATAGCGGCGAAGTCTTTCGCCAAAGCTATGCCGTTCGACTTAGTGTGCTTGACTACTTTATACGCGAATTTCAGCTGTTCGAGCTGTTCTTTCGTGGGCTTTTTCTTTGTTACTACCTTTACTTCTTTCTCGTCGAAAAGCTCCGCATCCTTATCCTGCACGAGCATTCCGCCGTAAACTTTCTTCATATCGAGAACGCCGTGCATATCCTGCTTTTTGTCAAGCCCCGCGAGCTTCAACACGCGCAGATTCGGCTTTTTCTTCAATATTTCAACGGCTTCGTCGTCGAAATCCGGCGCGATCACTATCTCCAAAAAGATCTTTATAAGTTCTTCTGCCGTTTTTGCGTCCACCTTGCGGTTGAACGCGACTATCCCGCCGAAAATCGAAACGGGATCGCACTCGTAGGCTTTCTTGTACGCGTCGAGAACGTCCTTGCCGAGAGCCACGCCGCACGGGTTGGAGTGCTTGACCGCGACGCATGCCGTCGTATCGAACTCTTTGAGAAGATCGAGCGCGCCGCCCGCGTCGTTTATGTTGTTGTACGAAAGCTCTTTGCCGTTAAGCTGAACTGCCGCCGACAGCGAGCAAGGTTTCGGGATCGCGTCCTGATAGAACGCCGCGTTCTGGTGCGGGTTCTCGCCGTAGCGCAGACCTTGTTTTTTCTCGTACGCGAACGTTATCTTATCGGGGAACTCTATTCCCAAATTGCCGCGCAGATAGTCGGCTATCATCGTGTCGTATACGGCGGTATGCTGGAAAACCTTGTACATAAGCGTTTTCCTAAATTCCATATCGACGTTGCCCGCTCTGAGCTTTTCGACGACCGCCTTATAGTCCGCGGGGTCTATCACGACAAGCACGTCCTGATAGTTCTTCGCCGCGCTCCTGAGCATCGTGGGACCGCCGATGTCGATATTCTCGACGGCTTCGGCGAACTTCACGCCGTCTTTCATTATCGTCTGCTTGAACGGATACAGGTTGACGCAGACGATATCTATCGTGTTTATGTTCAGTTTTTCGAGCTGAGCCATATGCTCGGGGTTCGAGCGCATTGCCAGAAGTCCCGCGTGAACGTGCGGATCGAGCGTTTTGACTCTGCCGTCAAGGCACTCGGGGAAGCCCGTGATATCGCTTATGCCGATATTCTTTACGCCGTTATCCGACAGGGCTTTCGCCGTGCCGCCCGTAGAAATTATCTCGTAGCCCAAAGAAACAAGATCTTTTGCGAATTCGACTACGCCCGTCTTGTCGCTTACCGAAATAAGCGCGCGCTTTTTCATTTTCATTTTATATCTCCCGTTTGTTCGTAAATTACTTTATTGTTTTCGACTTTTATATTTCCCGCGCAAAGATCGCGTATGACGCGCACGAACAGCTTGTGTTCTATGTTGTCGAGTATGCGCCGTTGCAGGCTCTCGGGCGTGTCGGTAGGCAAAACTTCGAGTTTTTCCTGCGCTATGATAAGCCCCGTATCTATCCCGCCGCGACCGACGAAATGCACGGTAGCGCCGCTCTCCTTGCGCTTATCCGCAATAACGGCTCTGTGAACGTTGAGTCCGAAGAACGATTTGCCGCCGTAATCGGGCAAAAGTGCGGGGTGGATATTCAATATCCTGTTCTCGTACTTTGCGATAAGCCCGTCGGTCAAGATACCGAGATAGCCGGCTAAGATCACGTAATCGGCGCGGTACTCTCTAAGCAGCGCGAGTATTTTTCCGTCGCGCTCGTCCCGACTTACGCCGCCTTTGAGCGAGCAGACGAACGCGGGGATACCGTGCTTTTCGGCGCGCTTCAATGCGTACGCTTCGTCGTTCGACGAAATAACGACTACAACGGAGCCGCAGATCTCTCCGCGCTCCGTCGCATCTATGATCGATTGCATATTCGTCCCGCCGCCCGAAACGAGTACGGCGAGCCTTTTTTTACCCGGGTTATTCGACAAGAGTTACGCCCTCGCCCTTAACCGTCTTGCCTATAACGCAAGCCTTTTCGCCGAGCGCTTCGGCGGCTTTTATTACGTCCGTCGCAATCGCGGGATCGACGCAAAGCACCATGCCTATGCCCATGTTGAACGTGTTGTATATCTTGCCGTTATCGAGTCCCGACAGCTCTTTCAGGAGCTTGAACACGGCGGGCAACTCGTACGAGTTTAAGTTTATCTCCGCGCCGATGCCCTTGGGGAAAATTCTCGGTATATTCTCGATGAAACCGCCGCCCGTTATGTGCGCTATGCCCTTTATCTCGAATTTTTCGATGAGCGAAAGCACCGTTTTAACGTATATGCGCGTGGGCGTGAGAGCTTCCTGCAAAAGCGAATGACCGAGCGCGGGATGAACTTTTTCGAGTTCCTTTTTGTCTTCGCCGAACAGCTTTCTGACGAGCGAAAAGCCGTTCGAGTGTATCCCGCTCGACGCCAAGCCTATAAGAGTGTCGCCCGCTTTTATCGAGTTGCCGTTGATTATCTTTTTCTCGTCCGCTATGCCGACGCAGAAACCCGCAAGGTCGTATTCGCCCTCGGAGTAAAAGCCCGGCATCTCCGCCGTTTCGCCGCCTATCAAAGCGCAACCCGACTGACGGCAACCTTCCGCGACGCCCGAAACGACGCGCTCGGCGACCGTCGGGAACAGCTTTCCGACTGCAAAATAGTCCAAAAACAACAGCGGTTTCGCGCCCTGACAAACTACGTCGTTGACGCACATCGCCACGCAGTCTATGCCTATCGTGTCGTGCTTGTCCGCGATGAACGCGTATTTCAGCTTAGTGCCTACGCCGTCCGTTCCCGCGACGAGTACGGGCTTTTCCATCTTCTCGCCCGCTATCGAATAAAATCCGCCGAAACTGCCCAAGTCGCCCAAAACGTTCTCGTTGAACGTGGACGCGGTATGTTTTTTCATAAGTTCGACGGCTTTGTATCCCGCGGTAACGTCGACTCCCGCATCTTTATACGAAATTGCCATTTTATATTCCTTGTTTTTATGTTGTAATATCATCAGCCGGATTTGCCGACAGCTCTTACTCTTGAATCGGAAACCTTGATTAAGGATAATTCGTCATTGCGAGGCATTTATGCCGAAGCAATCCAGACATTTTGGCTATTTTATTCTGGATTGCTTTGTCGCTTACGCTCCGCGCAATGACGGGTGCACTACCCAAGGCGGCGGAGACGGGTGTAATACCGCCGCAAGGCAGGATAGACAGGTGCGGAGTAATAATGCAAGCTAAGGCGGTGCGGGTGCGTGCAGAGAGCGGCAACAGGCGGCAAGTTCGCGACGGGAGTGTATTCTGACATACTCGACCGAGCGGACTTGACGCACGTAGCCGTTATATGTGCGTGCCCGCGCCGCCGATCAGTTAAGACCCAGGCGGCGCATCATCTCCGCATACGCTTCTTCCACTCCGCCCATATCGCGACGGAAACGGTCTTTATCGAGTTTTTCTTTCGTCGTGCTGTCCCAGAAACGGCAGGTATCGGGGCTTATTTCGTCGGCGAGAATTATTTTGCCGTCCGAAGTCTTGCCGAACTCTATTTTGAAGTCCACGAGATCTATGTTCAGCTTTTTGAAGTACTCGACCATTATCGCGTTGATCTTCTTCGCGTACGTCGCTATCGTGTTCAGCTCTTCTTCGGTGCAAAGTCCCATCGCGAGCGCGTGAGAATCGTTGATCATCGGGTCGCCCAATTCGTCGTTTTTATACGAATATTCCAAAACGGGGCAAAGGAGCTTCGTCCCTTCGGGTATTCCGAGCCTTTTGCTCATCGATCCCGCCGCAAGGTTGCGGATAATCACTTCGAGCGGAACTATCTTGACCTTTTTCACGAACGTTTCGCGGTCGGAAATCTGCTCTATGTAGTGCGTCGGGATACCTTCCTTTTCGAGCATCTTGAACATAAAGTTGCTCATCTTGTTGTTGACGACGCCCTTGCCGACGATCGTTCCCTTTTTAAGCCCGTTGAAAGCCGTCGCGTCGTCCTTGTAGTCGACGAGAACGACGTCCTTTTCGTCGGTGTCCCAAACCTTTTTCGCCTTACCTTCGTATAAAAGCGTAGTTTTCTTCATATATATCTCCTTAAATTAAATCCGATTTACTTCTTCTTGAAGCGCCTTGTCGTCGCGCTCTATCTTCTCCGCCATTTCCTTTTTATACTCCGACAGCTTTTCGCCGAGCTCGGGGTATTTGAGCGCGAGCATCTGAACAGCCAAAAGCCCCGCGTTCTCGCCGCCGTCAACTCCGACCGTCGCGACGGGTATGCCCGACGGCATTTGGACCATGCTCAGCAGACTATCGAGCCCGCCCATCATCGAAGTCTTTACTGGCAACGCGATAACGGGCAACGTGGTAAACGCCGCCAAAACGCCCGCAAGGTGTGCGGCTTTGCCCGCGACGCCTATTATGACTTCTATTCCGTTATCTTTCGCGCTTGCCGCAAACTCGTGCGCCGCGTCGGGAGTCCTGTGCGCCGAAATGACGCGGACGGTCGTATCCACCCCGAATTTTTTAAGAACTTTTATCGCGGGTTTTACCACGTCGAAGTCCGATTTGCTTCCCATTACGACAGCAACGTTTCCCGAATTTGCCATCAGCGTACCGCCTTTGTTTTTATCTTATATAATTATACATTTTTTGCGCTTTAATGTCAACAAGTATACGCTCCCGCCGACACAATCGTCGCTTACAATTTTTCGGTCAACGCGATAAAGTCGTCCGCCGAAAGGCGTTCGCCGCGTATATCTTCGTTAAAGCCGCACTCGGTTATAGCTTTTACGGCTTGCTCGCGGGAAATATTCAGCGCGGACGAAAGATTGTTCGCGAGCGTTTTGCGGCGCATCGAAAAAGCCGCGGCTATAACGCGCGAAACTTTTTCCCGCTTTTCCCTGTCGGAGATCTTCGGCGCGATATCTATGCGGATAACGGCGCTGTCCACGTTCGGAACGGGATAAAACATATTCCGCGGCACGACGCGCGTTATCTTTACTTTGCCCATGAGCGCGACCTGCGCCGAAACGGCTCCGTATTCGGGACTGCCCGCGGGAGATACGAGCCGCTCGGCGACTTCTTTCTGCACCATGACCGTTATGCTTTCGCAGTTCTCGTCGCCGAGAAAAAAGAATATCAGCGGCGTGGTTATGTAGTACGGCAGATTAGCCGCGACCTTGTATCTTCCGCCGACGCAATCGCGGATCGCATCTTTCCCCGCTTTGAGTACGTCCGCGAAAACGACGCGGCAATTCTCGCAACCGCGGAGCGTTACGTCCAGAACGCTTTTCAGCCGTTCGTCGACTTCGAACGACACGACTTTTCCCGCGACGGCGCAAAGCTCGCGCGTCAGAGTCCCCGCGCCGGTCCCGACTTCGACGCACACGTCGTCTTTGCAAAGTCCCGCATCGAGTGCCACCGCGCGCAATAAGTTCGTATCGGTTATGAAATTCTGCCCGTAGCGTTTACTGTACGTAAAGCCTTGATTATTAAGAACTTGCTTTATATCCACGCGTATATCCCTTTCCGAAA
>DBEXQE010000054.1:0-4367 GCA_048167245.1 Christensenellales bacterium
GACTTTCAATAGAGTTTTTCGGGTTGAAATTTATGTTTAGACAATAATGTTAAGACGTAACACAACATATAGCTAAACTGCTTTGTCGTTACTCTATATATTGATTAAAACTGTATCTATTGGGTTTTAACGCTCCCCCCGTTGTCAACCGTTCGGGCGCGATTTTTCGACAAAACATTACGATCCGGCGATCGCACAAGACGGCTTATCGCAAGAGCGCGGGAAAATACATAAAATAGTATAAAGAAAAACGCATTGACAAAACGGAAGAATTTTCGTATAATTTATTGTAATAAAAAAGGAATATAATATAGGTATAAGGTAAAAAGATATGCCCGAAAAAGATACGAAAAACAAAGCGCCCGATAAAAAACCCGCGGCGAAACGGACGGCAACGAGCGCGCCCGCAAGCAGACCTGCGACAAGACCCGCGGCAAGACCCGCGGCGGCGACTTCGCAACCGGAGCCGCGAAAAACGACGATAAGAACGACTTCCGCGCACCACACTGTGAAAAAATACAAGGCGCGCAGATCGACCGCGCGCGCAAGACGCAACGCTCCCGTCCGCTCGAAAGGCGGGAACTCGTTCGCGGCGATCGTGGCGTCGCCCAAAAACCGCTTGATCGCGGCTGCGGCGGCGGTGATCCTGCTTACGGCGATAGTTCTCGGCATAGTGTTCGGCGCGAGATCTTGCAAGAAAAGCGGAATAAGCACGGGAATACAGAACTCGGTAGAGACCATATACGACGAAACGCAGATCCCGCAGTACGATTACGACAATTCTTTCAAGTCCGAAACGATAGTCGGTTTTTCGGGCAAGCAGATAGGCACCATAACGCGCAACGTACCCAAAACGACGAGCAACGAAGGCATGTCTTCAGCGGGGTATCCCGTATACGGAAGAACGCTTTCGGCGGTCTTGGGCAGTTCCGACGACAAAAAAGCCATGCGCACCGCGCTTATCGCCGAAGCGAATTATCTTTGCGCCACCGGCACGGCAAACGCGGGCGGAGGCGGCGGCTATACGAGAATGGACGCGCGCGGCTTTCTGTAC
This sequence comes from Christensenellales bacterium, assembly GCA_048167245.1. Lineage (GTDB taxonomy): Bacteria > Bacillota > Clostridia > Christensenellales > Pumilibacteraceae > RACS-047. The sequence continues at coordinate 1,055 of DBEXQE010000054.1, forward strand.
AACGGCGACGAACCCGCGCTCGACTCGAAGGGCAAGCACAGGCAACTTTACAAGCATACTTCGGCGGACGGAATGTATTTGGGCAACGTATCCGACACGGAACAGGCGATCATCAAGCAGGTTACGATGCGTCCGCGCGGATACAGCGGCTACGGCGTTACGGGCATATACGCTCCCGCGGGCGAAGTTATCAAGATAAGAATAAGCGAAAAGGATATGGAAGCCACGGGCGGCATCACGATCCATATAGGTCAGGCGCTGTACAACGGTCAGGCGAACAATATTTGGACGGACAAAAACCAAATGCAACGCTTCCCCGTTATCCTTAACACGATGACGATAAACAAGACTACGGCTACGCTCGGCGGCGACGGATACTACACGGGATACGTAGGATCTTTCGTCGGCGGACCGCTGTATATCCGCAACACGAACGCCACGTTTACCGCGACCATATCGGGCGGCGTCCCCTACTCGCACTTTATTTTAGGCTACACGACGAAAGAAGAATTCGAACAGAACGCGAAATCTTCCGCGCCGTACTTCGATCTCGAAGTATGGAACTACGGCGTGTTGCACTCGGGTCCGAAATACTACGCGCAAAACTATTCGTACGAAGATATCTACAAAGCCGCCGTGCTTTGGGAAAAGGTTTCGTGCGTTACGACGACGGGATCGAGCCAGGGCATCGTATTTATATACGACGCGTTCGTAGCCGCAGGCGCGGCGGTCGCGTTCCCCGGCAGACGGTCGGTCAACTGCCCCGCGGGTTGGATGGGCGGCTCTCTGAATTACAACAGTCTCGTTACGAGCGGTTCGTGGGGCAATTTTCACGAATATCACCATAATTTCCAAGGCTACGGCGTGGGCAACGGCGGCGAAGTTACGAACAACGGAATGACGCTCGTTTCTTACGCGCTGTTCACGAAGATCTCGGCAGCGCGTCGGCTCGGGTCGTTCGGCGGCGAAGGCTTGGGCGGTTGGAACAGCTACACGAGCGCGACATGGGCGCTCGATCAGGTCATGCGCGAAAATCCGTCCAACGGAAGGCAAGGGCTGACGCTCTACGCAACGCTTTTGCACAACTTCGGTCCCGACGCGTACATTCGGGCAAAAGTCCGTCAGCAACAAAAGGGTTACGGGCAAAGTTATCTCGGCTATCTGAAAGCATGGCAGGATATAACGCACAACGACATGTCGTACTACTTCAACGATATTCTGCGCGCGGGACTGTCGTCCGACGACCTTGCCGCGACGGGCGGAGCAGACTATCCTATGTTCGTCCCCGTATCCTGCGTTTATCAGACGGGAAGAAGTTACACGTACGACGGCGAAAAGAGATATATCAAGACGATGCAACCGTACGAGATCCGATACAACGAGCCGTTCACGTTCGATCTGAACAGATACGAGCACAATAACGGTCAGTACGTAAGCGGAAGCGTAGTTCTGCCCGAAGGTTTCTCCTACACCGTAAAGAGCGTTTCCGATCCCGAATACGGCAGTATAGCGGCTACGGCGCAAAATAACGTCTACACGTACACCCCCGACCCGAACAAAACGGGTTCGGGCGATATCAAAGTAACGCTTTCGGTAACGAAAGACGACGGCGCGTTCGAAGTCGGCGATATAGACTTTACGCTCTCGTTCAATCAAACGCGCGAAATGAATAAGACCGTGCTCGAAAGAACGGTCTACACGTACGAAGAAGGCAAGGCGTACGCCGACGCGGCTACGGCTTTCGAAAACGGTTACGCGGGATACGTAAATACCCCCGAAACGGTCGACAGCGTAAACAAAACTCAGAACTGCAACGCGGATATCTGGTACACGAACCAAAGCGGCGACGAGATGCCCGCAAACAGCGTAGTCGAGCTGAAAGGAAAGATATACGTGGACGAAACGGCGAAATACAGGATAGCGATCCGCGGGCGTTGGAACGTCGCGCTGTTCGTTTCGCTGAACGGCGGCAGGACGTACGAAAAAGCCGCCGCGTATTCTCAGACGAATACGTCGAACTACACTTTCCCGCTCACCGACGGCACGTATAAGGACTACGAACTCAAAAGCGGCGATTGGGTACACTTCAAAGCCGTTATGATCACGGGCATGCAAGGAGCGCGTTCGAGCTTTATCGGCGTAGGCTGGGGCAAATTCACGCCCGAACTCGTGCTTTACGACGAAGAAGGCGAAATAATAAGCACTACGCCCGAGAGCATAAGCGTGGGATACGCGAGCGCTTACCGCAGTTCGTACGAATTCCCCGCAACGGATTTCACGACCGATTATTTCTATATCCGTTCCTACAACTATAACTACGAAGGCGACACGGTCGTGCTCACGAACAATTCCGAACAAAAGTACGTCGCGGATCAGTCGAACTACGAGCCCTGGTTCCCCGAAACTCAAAAGATTGAAAATCTGTTCGACGGCAGATCCGACACGGCTATCCATTTTTCGAGCGCGTGGGGCGTTTCGGGATCGAAGCCCGCGATACTCACGTTCGACGCGGGAAAGCGCATCTCCGCAAATTCCATGACGCTGTACAAGTACACGCAGAACTCGCTCGGAAACAGAGCGTTCCCCCGCAGCTTTACTTTCGAAGTAAGCAACGACGGAGAAACGTACACGGAGATCGGACGGTGGACGGGATTCAACGCTCCGTCCGGCGACAGCGCCACGGTTACGTTCAACGATAACAAAACCTATACTTTCAGATTCTATAAGCTCACGGTAACCGAAACCATGACGCAGAACGGCGGACGCGTCGCGCTGAACGGACTTGCGCTGTCGAATACGTTCAGACTTACGGGCAACGGCAACAACCTGTTCTCGCCCGGCAACAAAATGTTCCGCTACGAAGGAGTTTGGGGCGGGATGCAGACGCAGTCCACTTTCGGACACGTTTATCTCGGGAGCAAAAACGCGACCGCGTCGTTCGAATTCGACGGCACGCGTTTTGCGATCTTATCTTCGAACGAATACGGCAAAGAGTTCGAAGTGTATATCGACGGCGAAAAGCAAAGCTCCGCAGAAATCAAAAAGAGCGACTCCGCCTACTCCGTTTCGTATATCTCGCCGCGTCTCGAAAACAAAAAGCACAGCGTAGTCGTAAAATGCACGGGCGAAGCGAATATAGATTCGGTAGCGCTTTACACCGAACCCGACGATTAAAAAAATCTTTTTACATTTTTATTGCAAAATAACGTAAAAATTTATTACTTCTCCTTGATAGAATAGACTTGTCGAAAGACGGAATAAATTTCAAGGAGAAATAAAAAATGAAAAAAACTTTGAAGATCCTGTCGGTCGC
>DBEXQE010000055.1:0-4121 GCA_048167245.1 Christensenellales bacterium
GACGACCCGTAAAATATGGATAACCCGCCGCGCGCACGATATCGGCGTCTCCCGTCGCGTCTATATAAAATTTCGCCTTTACGTTTCCTTTCCCGTTTACGTTGAAAATCTCGATCTCGTCGATTCCGTTTTCGGTGCGACGCGCGTCCGTAACGGACGTATGAAACAGCACGCGAACGCCGTTTTTTCTCGCCAACCTGTCCAAAACGAGCTTCAAATACTCCTCGTGGAACAATACTTTGTCGTTCCCGTCGATCCCGCCGAGCTCCGAAAGCGCATTTATTATTTCCTCGAAAAAGCCTCTGTTTAACGTTACTCTGTTCCCTTTCTCGTCCTCGGTCCAATATTTGACGAAAGGCGAGATAAGATTATTGCTTGCCGCTCCGCCCAAGCAAGCGGACTCTTCGATAAGCAATACGTTACAGCCTTCTCGAGCAGCTGCGACGGCGGCGGCAACTCCCGAAAGCCCACCGCCCGCAACGCATACGTCGCATGCGTACGAATTTGTTTTCACTTTACTCTCCTTTGTCCGTCATCCATAATCATAGCAAGCGTCAACTGCGCCGTCCAATTATAATCGCATATCGAGTGCATTTTCTTGCGAAAATCCGGCGGCGAAGGACAAACTCCTTTTCTTTCCATCGAGTACGGCGCGATTTCGTCGTCGCTGTCGTAAAATTCGTATACCGTTCCTTCCAATTCATACCATCGCTTGACCGTCGCCAACGTTTTTTCTCGCAGATTTTGCGCTTTTTCGAAAAAACCGTATTTTTCCAATCCTACGGCAATCATATAATTGTAATTTATCCATACTGCGCCGCGCCACATGTCCTTTTTATATAGGGGGCTGTTTTTCGGCATCGACGGAACGGGAAACGCGCCGCCGAAACTTTTCGCGTCGTCCAAATGCTCGGCAAGCTTTGCTGCCGTATGCTCTGTGGCTACTTCGGTAAAAAGCGGTATAAACGATGCCACGCTGAAAATTCCCGTAAATGTTCCGTCGAATCTTTTATCTCCATACAAACCGTTCTTTTCATCCCAAAGATTTTCGTTCACGGCATTTTTTATACGCTCTCCGAGATTAAAATACTTTCGACTTTTTTCGCCGTCGCCGAGAATTTCGAACAGTTTTCCGAGACATTTGCAATCAAACGAAAGAAACGACGAAAAGTCCACCGAATCGAGCGGTTCGGCTCCGTCGAAACGCGGCGAATTGTCCATACCCGACTCTCCGCTTCGGCAATGTGCTTTTTCCTCGATAAACCACTCCGACAAAAGATTGCCGTTTTCGTCTCTGTTTTCGAGATCCCATGCGATATACTTTTCCAACCGACTTACGTTACGCGCGACAAAATCTTTGTCGCCCGATTTTTCAAACACGTAAAGAACGCCGAAACTTAATACGGGCGGTTGCGCTATGGCAGACTCGCCTACTGGCGTCATCATGTGCGGTATTAATCCGTCCGCTCTCTGTTTGCGTAAAACGGCTTCGACGGCGCTTTTCGCAAGCTCGACGTTATAGCAAGAATATCCGATAGCATGAAACACCGAGTCCCAAAGCCACATGTTTTTGTGCGGCACTCTGTCCGGCGTCGTCCAAAGACTTTCGATATCTCCGGACGGAGAATAAACGTTGACCTTTCCGACCGACAGCAACTTAGAGACAAGCCTTTCGTATTTTTTGTCGTACTGCGGCAAGCATATACCGTCGTAATAGGCGTATCTTTCGCGCTTTACGGCGTCGAAATCGCTTGCGCTCGCTCTCTCGACTTCTTCAATACACGCCGCCCTATCTGCATCGTACGCTAACGCAAAATTCGTTTTTCCGTTTTTGACAAACGTTTTGAGCGCAATCGCGCCGCTGTCCGATATATAAACCGCAACGTCGCCCGTCTTTTCGCACGTGTATTCGGGCGCATCTACGATCGGCATAACGGAAGCCGTACCGATAAGCGAATTGCGCGAAAACATTGCAAGCAGAATGTCTCCGCTTTCGGACTCGATAATATCGCTCAAAACGGCTTTATATTTCCCCGATACGGGTTTGCCGACTTTCAGCGTAAATCTTATCGGCGTTTCGAACCTAAGCGAAACTTCGTCGTGCATCGTAACGCCCACGAAATCGTTATTCCAATCCGTACCGAGATCGAGCCCCGATGCGGCAAACAATTGCCCGTAACCGTATATATTAGCGTATTGCTTTGCCATACCGTCTTTCGTCCTCACTATTTCAAAGGTATAAGATATCGAGCGTAACCCGCCGACAAAACGGTTTTGTATATTCCGTCGTCGAGCTTTTCGTAACTCAGTCTGCCGCTGTCCAACACGGCAACGTAATTATAAGAAGAATCGAACCGCACCGAAACGTTCATCTCCGTTCTGCCGTCCGCGGCATAGCCCGGATCGACTATGTTTTGCACCATATACATATACGACTCGTTCGGCGCGTCGTACAGTTCCGTAATCAAAGCAATATCGTTGTCTATATCGATATTTTCCACAAGTTGCAATTCGTCGTTTGCGAAACTCGCCGTATGCGTCGAAGTAAGATAATTCGACGGCATATGAGTAAACATTGCGGAAGCATTATACTTGTGGCTTAAAATCACGTTTGCCATTGCCTGAAACTCCGAATTTATCTTTCGAGCGTGATCATATATTTCCGTTTTTTCGCCGTTTCGATTTATAAACGAGCCGTCGTCCATAAACAATTCCGTCGAAGTCGTGTTGTCTTGCTTCGTAAAATACGTAAAGTAGCAAATATCGGTCGCTCCGAAACCTATGTACGAATTGAGTTGCGAATAAATCTCGCTCTTACCTACTCTTCTGTAAAAAACGTTATTATTTCGCAAAGTCCAACACGTCTGCGCAACGGCATGGAGTTCGGCGCCGTATTCGCGACACACTTCGGCCATTACTTTCATATTGGAATAATAATTCGTCTTGATTCCCTCTCCGCGTTCTTTGAACGGATACGAATCGAACGAAATCTCTTTTGCTCCGCTCTTTTCGAAAAACAAACGCATCATAGCTCCGTACGCATCGGCAACGTCGGTATATTTCGAATCGGGATCGAATTTACGGATCAGATCCTGTCCCATAGCCGCCATATTGCAGTGAATATAAGCATTCGGCAAAACTTTTTTGATAGCCTTATACATAAGCGCATACGATTCCACTTGTTCGTAATCGGGTTCGTCGACAAGAATTACGCCGTAAAATCCGGGCATATCCTTATACGTCGACAAACATTGCGAAACAAACGCTTCGAAATCGGCTTCCGTCGCGAATACGGCGCTATCGCCGAAAGGAAGCGCGGGCTTTATAAGCGCGTTGAGTCGGTTATCCGTTACGAGAATTTTGTCTATCCCCGCGGCGTAAGCGTTTTCGAAACACATTTTGGCATTACTAGTGTCCCAAGGCTCGCCCGCATACGCATTTTCGTAGCGAAGCATAAGCATCGTCATGCCCGCCTCTTTATACTCTTTATAACGTTCGACGGTTCGATAGTCTTCCCCCGAATTATAAATAGTACCGTCTATTCTGTAACTGCCGTCCGTCGGCGCGGCGTAAGCGAAAAAATCAAACGATTTGCCTGCGTCGGAATAATCGTGTATCGAAGCATCGACGGTTTCCATCGATTTATCCGCACAGCCCGCAAGCGACGCAAATACGGCGACGGCACACAATGTAAAAACAAAAATCTTTTTGAAAATACTTTTCATTTTCCGCTTCTCCTTAATTCTGTCCGTTCGGGATATACGGCGTTTTCGACACTTCGAACACCGTATCTTCCGAGCGTACCGCCGAATAGCAAACTATATGTCCCGCCGCCATAGCATTCGCCGTAACCGTCTTTAATGCGGGACTCGTACCGTTAAACACGAGCTTGAATTCTTTGACCGCTGTTTCCGCGCCGCCGTCGGTATCGGACATGTAAAGATTTACGTCCAATCCCAAATACCCGCCGCTTGCCTCGTAGAATCCGACAACGTATCTGTAATACTTATCGTCTTTCAAAGAATCCATACCGAGCGCTTTATCGTTTTTGTTGAAATACATTCTGTCGGTCGCTTCTCCCAAGCCTGTAGTAAGTCCCGTAGGTCCCCACACCGACTGCG
>DBEXQE010000056.1:0-2779 GCA_048167245.1 Christensenellales bacterium
CCGACCCGAACACGCTCTTTTGATCGTCGTCGAGCGACGCGAGAAAAGCGTCCAACTCCGACGTGTCGACCTGATCGAGAATTTCTTCTACGTTCTTTTGCAGATCGTCTTCGGCGTTGCCGTTATCGGAACCTTCGGCAAAAGCGGTTACGGGAGAAACAAAAACCGTAGCCGCCAAAAGTATTGCCAAAAGTAATATAAGTCTTTTTTTCATTGCAAAAGTCCCGAAACGGTATCGAACAGCAGAGTTATGATCGGCAACGCAATGACCATGATTATCAGCTTGCCGGCAAGAATTATTTTTTCGGAGAGCGACTTCTGACCTGCGTCTTCCACGATCCCCGCCGAAAAATCGGCGATATACCCTATGCCGATTATTTTCAGAATTATCGCGAACAGCTTCGACGGAATACCGGACTTGTCCACTATCGCCGATATCACTGCGAAAACGTTTGCGAAATAATCTATAAGCGACAACAAAATAAGACAGCCGCCCGCAATGCCCACTAATAATGCCACGTCGCTCTTATGTTCTTTTAGCATAAGAGTGCAGAACGCCGTAATAATTCCGATAGACGCTATTTTAACGATTTCCATGTCAGTATAAGCCGAACATAGTTCGCAAAGTATCGAACAGTTGCGAGATCATATCCACTACCATAAGCAAAACTATCACAAGCCCCGCGAGCGTCGTTATAGTGGCTATTTCGTCCTTATCCGCCTTTTTCAGTATCTGATTTACTATGGCGGTTATTATTCCGACGGCGGCTATTCTGAAAATAATATTTATATCCACTTTCAACTCCTATAAAATTATTATTCCGAGAGTAAGTCCCGCGAAAAATCCGAGTTTTATATAAAGCCCGCCGAGCTTTTTCTTTTTTTCGTTCGCCGTTTCCCGCATATTCAGAATTTTAAGTTTGTAATTTTCAAGTTCGAAAATCTGCGTTTTGCTGTCGGAAGTTCCGAGCGAAAGAAAAAGTTTTTCTATCTCCGCCGCTTCTTCCTTACTAAGAAAACTTTTCGAAAGCCGAAATGACGAAAAGTCTTCGCAATCTATATATGTTTTAAGATGTTCCGACAACAGCGACCCGTCCGATCCGCAAAACTCCGATAAGATAGTTTTTGTAGTGCTTTTCCGGAACTTCACTTCGGATATTATCGCGTTTACGAGATCGAGCAGATTTTCGAAGTATTCGGCGCGCTTTACGAGCTTTTTGGAAAATACCGCGCCCGTCATCGTTCCCGCGACCATGCACAGCGCAACTATAAGAAATTTTGTTATCATCGCTCATTTCAGGAGTAATAAATACAGTTGAAATTTTCGTCGTAAATCCCGTCGAAAGTCCCCGGTCCGTGCCTTGACGACAAATTCACGAAACGCCTGAAAAGTCTTTTTCTGATTATGTTTTCGAATCCGGGCTTGTTCACAAGATCGGCGTGATCGGCGGCGTGAACGGACGCAATAACGCATACGCCCGACGCGCAGGCGTACTCTATCGCGGCTATATCCTTATCGCCGAACAGCTCGTCGGTTACTATAATGTCGGGACGCATCGCGCGTATCCCCTGCGAAAATGCGAATTGCTTACTGCAATTGCTGATAACGTCCGTATGGTTGCCTATGTCGAGTTGCGCAACGCCGTTATGCACGGCGGCAAGTTCGTTGCGCTCGTCCACAAGCAAAATATTTGTTACTGGGCTTGTATTGCCTATTATGCGCGCCAGATCTCTTAAAAGCGTGGTTTTCCCCGCTCCCGGCGGCGAAATGACGAGAGTGTTTTTAAGCTCTCTTTCGCAAGCGTACTCGTATACCTTTTGCGCGCAACCGAAAATTTCGTGCGGTACGCGGATATTGAGCGAACTGAAATTTTTTATGGTGCGTATTTCGTCCTGCTCCCAAACTATCTCGCCCGCAAGCCCCAGACGCACGCCGCCCTTTATGGTTATATATCCGTTGCATATATTGTCGTTTACGGCGTAAAGAGAATATTCGGACGCTTTGACGACTATATCCGAAATCATTCCTTCCGAACATATTATGCTGTTCGAAACGGAATCTTTAACGCCGTTAGCCGACAAATAATAAAAATTCCCGCCATAATTTATCATAACGGGTTTATTGGTGCGCAAACGGATCTCGTACACTCGGTCGGGATTAAGACGCTTGCATATTACGTTTGTTATGCCTTGCGGCAATATTTTATAAAGGCTGTCGTAAATCATACTATATAAGTATTACGTTTGTCCCTGTTTTATGACTTCGACAGCCCTTACGGTTTATCCGAATTTATAATTCTTCGTAGCGCAGTTTTTCGGCGATCAACGCTATGAATTCGCTCGCCGACGGCTTTTCGAGAGATTGGAAAATGACCGTGCCGAACAAGTCGTTGAAGTTTCTGAGTTTACCCGAATTGTACGATATTATTATGGCGTACCCTATCGACCTTTCCACGTTCGAAACTTTGGTCCCGTTGTTTTTCGCGATCGTATCGTATACGTTTTTCGTAATATTATCTATTCTGCTCGGATCGTTTTTTACGATCTTTACGGCTTCGCGCAAAAATCTGTATCCCTTGACTTTTGCGGAGATCCCGAGAGTCAGAAACAGCTTTGTTATTCTCTCTTCGAGCGGATTTGTTACAACTTTATCGAGATATTGCGGATATACCGAAAAGTTTGCGGCGGGGCTTACTGCTTGTTCTTGTGTTGTCATTTTAATGCTTCCTTTCTTTTAATTTCATGATCTATTATATCACATAATTCGACAAAAAGGAAG
>DBEXQE010000057.1:0-15127 GCA_048167245.1 Christensenellales bacterium
TCGATTAACGGCGCTACGCTGCGCAAAATGATCATCAACAGCGCAAAGTTACTCGAATCCAATAAAGACTATGTAGACTCGCTGAACGTGTTCCCCGTACCCGACGGAGATACCGGCACGAATATGTCGCTCACTATGATGAGCACGGCAAAGGAAGTGTCGAACTGCCCGAGCAACAATATCGACGCACTGTGCGACGCGATGAGCAAGGGCGCGCTGAGGGGCGCAAGGGGAAACAGCGGAGTTATATTATCGCAGATAGTCAAGGGCATGAGCACCGAACTGTCGCAACAAAAAGAGATCACGGCTAAAAATCTTGCCAAAGCGCTTGCAAGCGGCACGGAAGTAGCGTACAAAGCCGTTACGAAACCAAAAGAAGGAACGATATTGACCGTTGTGCGCGCAATGAGCGACGCGGCGGCGAAAATAACCAAAAAGAGCATAGAAGTATCGGAATTCTTCGAGCGCGTTATCGACGCGGGTGAAGAAATGTTGAAGCAAACTCCCGAAATGTTGCCCGTTCTCAAAAAGGCGGGCGTTATCGACGCAGGCGGCAGGGGTTTGCTTATTATATTTAAGGGCTTTTACAACGTTCTCATCGGTCAGGAAGAAACGAACCTTACGTTCGACGACAGCGTAGCCGAAGGCAATTCCAAGTTCGACGAGAGCGCGCATTTCAGCTATAACGACTTGGCGGAGATCGAATTCGGTTACTGCACCGAGTTTTTCGTCATAAACCTTAAAAAGCGCACGACGGAAGCGGATATCGACAGATTCCGCGAAAGCCTTATGACGATAGGCGACTGCGTGCTTGTTATCGGCGATCTTAATATGGTCAAAGTTCACGTGCATACGAACGAGCCGGGCGTCGCGCTTACGTACGCTTTGGAGCTCGGCGAAATAGACAAAGTCAAGATCGAGAACATGTTGGAGCAGAACCGCGCGCTTATCGGTCAGAAGAAAGAAGATTTGAAGCCTTACGGGCTCGTATCGGTCTGCGCGGGCGAAGGTCTTACGAATATTTTCAAGGATCTGCTCGTAGACAATGTTATAGAAGGCGGTCAGACGATGAACCCGAGCGCGGAAGATATAGCCGTGGCTTGCGACGCGGTCGCCGCAAAGGACGTTTTCGTTTTCCCGAACAACAAGAATATAATTTTGGCGGCTGAACAGGCGAAAGCGCTTTCCAAACGCAATCTGCATATAATTCCGACCAAGAACGTGCCGCAGGGGCTTTCCGCGGTGCTTGCGTTCAATCCCGAAGACACGCTCGAAAACAACGAAGCGAATATGAACGAATCCATAGCGTCCATTAAGGCGGGTATGGTAACGTACGCGGTACGCAGCACTCAGGTCGACAATTTCGATCTGAAAGAAGGCGACATTATCGGCATAGATTCGAAGAACATCGTCGCGAAAGGCGAAAAGGTCGAAAAAGTTACTACCGATCTTATCGACACGATGATGGACAACAATATAAGCAATATAACGCTCTATTTCGGCAACGACGTAAAGGAAGAAGACGCGGAACATATAGCGAAAGTCCTTGCCGACAAATACAGCCGTTGCGACGTTGACATTCATTTCGGCGGACAGCCGCTCTACTATTATATCGTATCGCTCGAATGAAACTGAGCGATATTCGCGGACTCGGAGAAAAAAGGATACGCAAATTGCAGACCGCGGGGATACAAAGCCCCGCGGATCTTATATTATATTTTCCGTATAAATATCTCGACCTTTCGGTCGTTCCCGATTTCGACGCTTTGCAAGACGGCGACGAAGTCGCTTTTTACTGCGTCGTTGCGAAAGAACCCGTGTTCAAGTACGTTCGCAAGGGACTCGATTTTGTTAAAGCGGAAGTAGAAGTCGGCGGAAAAAACATAACCTGCACGTGGTTTAATCAGCGATACGTGAAAAAACAGCTTGTCGTAGGCAAAAAAATCGTGATTTCGGGCAAGATGAAGCGGTTCAAGACGAAATTCGAGATTTCCGCGCCGCAAATAGTCAGAGAACTTCCGCGCGGCGGTAAAATAATACCGCTTTATAAAAGCGTAAAAGGGTTGCCGACGAGCATATTGGTCGAAGCGATCTCGGTTTGCGTCGATGCGGTTACTGTAAACGGCTATCTGTCCGCCGCGGACGCTGAGCGTTTCGATCTGATGCCGCTGAATGACGCCGTCAAGATCTTGCATTTTCCGACTGATATGGAGAAAGTGCGCGTTGCGTCCCGTTCGGTCGCGCTCGAAAATCTTTCTTATACGTTGGCGGTTTACAACATACTCAAACTCGGCGGAGAAGGGGCGCGCAAATTCGTTTACAAAGGCGATAAGGACAAGCTGGAACGATTTATCGGCAGACTGCCTTTCACGCTTACGGACGATCAGAAAGCGGCTACCGAAGATATCATAAGCTCTCTCGACGCTCCGAAGCGCATGAACAGACTTTTACAGGGCGACGTGGGGAGCGGAAAAACGGTCGTCGCGTTTCTTGCAATGTATTACGCGGCGCTGTCGGGGTATCAGAGCGCGCTTATGGCTCCGACCGAATTGCTCGCGAAACAGCATTACAAAACGGCTCTCGAATTGTTTAAGGGCGAGAACGTGAACATAGAGTATCTTTCGGGCGCGCAAACGGCGGCCCGTCGCGCGGAAAGCCTTTTCAATATAAAAAACGGCGTTGCGGATATGGTCGTCGGCACGCACTCCGTGATATCGGACGACGTGAATTTCGCGCGACTTTCGCTCGTCATAACCGACGAACAGCACCGTTTCGGAGTGGTTCAGCGCGGCAATCTCGAAAACAAATCTTCGGGCGCGGACAGCCTTGTCATGTCGGCGACGCCTATTCCGAGAACGCTCGCGCTCACGTTGTACGGCGACCTTGAACAGTCGGTAATAAAGACCGTGCCGAAAAGCAAGGCGAAAACTTTCACGCGCATAGTGCCGATGAATAAGATCTCGGATATGTACAGGTACATAAAAGACGACGCGCAAAAGGGGAAACGGTCGTATCTCGTCTGCGCGCGTATCGACGACGAAGACGACAGGCTCGTTTCGGCAGTCGGACTTTACAAATATCTCGAAAGATCTTTCTCCGACGTAGGGATAGGGCTTCTGCACGGGCAAATGAAAGACGCCGACAAAAACCGCATAATGAGCGACTTTTCGGACGGAAAACTCAGCGTTTTGGTTACTACGTCTGTCATAGAAGTCGGCATAGACGTCAAAGAAGCCGCAAATATAGTGATTTTCAACGCCGAAAGGTACGGACTGAGCCAGCTACACCAACTTCGCGGCAGAGTCGGCAGGGGCAATATAGACAGCTACTGTTTTCTGCCGCTCGACGAAACGGGCGAAAGTTCGCGGGACAGGCTCGAAAACTTCGTGAAGAATTCCGACGGGTTCGCGCTTGCCGAAGCGGATTTCTCTACGCGCGGAGCGGGCGACTTTTTGGGTACGCGTCAGCACGGCAGAAATTCCGCGCTCGGTTTACAGCGCATAACGCCCGAACTTCTGACGAGCGCGAAAGAAATTTGCGATTTCATTCTGTCGAATCCGAAATTGCAAAGCGCGATAGCCGAAAGCGTTTCCGCGGACGGAGAATATATAAAAAGTCTTACTCTCAACTGAAATTCGCTTGACAAACGCGGCAAAACGATATATAATCGTTTCAACGCTTTGTTGCTCTATTGCTTTATTGTAATAAAGTACGATCGACCCGCGAAAGCAGGTCGCAATAAAAAAGGTTGGTCAAAATGAAAAAATTTCAACTGCCGTACGGCGTGCAGGACTATCTTCCGGAAGAGTGTTTCAACAAGGAACTCGTCGAAAAAAAACTGTCGGAAGTTTTCTATAAGAACGGATACGAGAGAGTGGAAACTTCCGCGCTCGAATATTTCGATCTGTTCGACGGAATTTTGCCGCCGAGCGCGATAAACAAAATGTTCAAGATGACGGATTCGGACGGTTCGCTTCTCGTTCTGCGCCCCGACACGACGCTCCAAATCTGCCGCATGGCAACGGGAAATCTCGATATGAGCGGGATCAACCGTCTGTATTACTGCGAGAACAGTTTCGAGTTTCTGACCGATAATTCGACGGCGAGAACGCGCGAGTTTGCGCAGGTGGGCGTAGAGCTTTTGGGCAATACGGGCGTGGACGGCGATATCGAAATAATATTGACGGCGATAGAAGCGCTGAAAGCCGCGGGGCTGAAAGACTTTCTTATAGATATAGGAAATCTCGATTATTTCGGCGGAATGATCGAAGAATGCGGGTTCGACGCATCCGACGCGAAAGAGATCACGGGCTATATAAACAACAAAGACGTTTTGGGGCTTGAAATGTTTCTGACTTCGAAGGGCACGGAAGAAAAGTTCCGCGACGCGCTGATAGGTCTGCCTACGCTGTTCGGAAAAGACAACGTGCTTGCCCGCGCCGAAAAGCTCTGCTCGAACGAGAGAAGTCTTAAAGCCGTGCGCGATCTCGAAAAGACTGTTTCGGCTGTGCGCGACTGCGGCTTAGGCGACTATATTTCGGTGGATCTCGGGATGCTCTGCGGCAATTATTACAGTGGACTCGTTATCCGCGGCATAGCGAAAGATTTGGGCGTTTCGATACTCGACGGCGGGAGATACGACGGGATTTGCGGCAAATTCGGCTCTCCTATGCAGGCGGTCGGGTTCGCGATAGGCACGAAAAGACTGCTGAAAGCGCTCGAAAATCAGGGCGCGCTCGAAAAAGTCCTGCCGTGCGATATAGCGTACGTTCAGCTCAAAGACTTTTGCAAGGAAGAGTACGTATTCGTAAATAAGATGAAAGAATTCGGCAAGCGCGTGCAGAAAACTTATTTCGCGACGGAAAAGGATCTTTTGTCGTACTGTAAGAAAAATTCCGTTCCGACCGCCGTCGTGTTCAACGGAAAAGAATATAAGGAAATAAAGGTCAAGGGTTAAAAAATGCAGCTTACGTTCGCTTTGGCAAAGGGCAGACTTGCCGAAAAAGTCGCCGAAATACTTACGCGGTGCGGAATTGACTGTTCTACGCTTACCGCGCCCACGCGGAAACTCGTGTTGTTCGACAGGGACGAAAAGTACAGGTTCATTTTCGTAAAGCCCGCCGACGTTCCGACTTATATCGAGCGCGGCGTTGCCGATATCGGCGTTGTTGGAAAGGATACGCTCGTCGAAGAAAACAAGGACGTGTACGAAATGGCGGATCTCAAATTCGGAGCGTGCCGCATGTGCGTGGCGGGATATCCCGAGCGCAAAAACGCCGTAACTTCGAATTGTTTGCGCGTCGCGTCGAAATATGTTAACACAGCGCGCAATTTCTTTTTGACAAAAGGCGTAAACGTGGATATAATTAAACTGAACGGCTCCGTCGAACTCGGTCCCGTCATCGGTCTGTCGGACGTTATAGTCGACATAGTCGAGAGCGGCAAGACTTTGGAGGCTAACGGACTCGTTATTTTGGAAGAAATTTTCAAGAGCAGCGCGCGGCTCATAGTCAACAAGGCGAGCCTTAAAACGCGGTACGACGAAATAATGCCGCTTATAAGCAAGATTAAGAAAGCTACGGAGGATAAAGCGTAATATGATACCCATTATAAAATCGAGCGGAGATCTGTCGAGAGTTTTCTCGCGTTCGCAGTTCACGCGCGACGACGTAAACGCGGCGGTAAAGAAGATAGTCGGCGACGTGCGCGAGCGCGGCGACAAGGCGCTGTTCGAATATACGGAAAAGTTCGACGGGGTGGCGCTTAACGGCGAAACGGTCGCGCTGACAGAAAAAGAGATAGACGACGCGGTCGGAAAAGTTCCCGCGGAGACGCTCGAAGCGCTTAAAAAAGCAAAGCAGAATATACTCGCGTATCACGAGCGTCAGTTGAAAGACGGCGATATAAAGACCGTAAACGGGCGTACGACGGGTTTTACGTTCAGACCCGTAAGTTGTGCGGGGGTGTACGTTCCGGGCGGTAAAGCCGCGTACCCGAGTTCGGTCCTCATGTGCGCGTTGCCCGCAGTCGTAGCGGGAGTAAAGGAAATCATAATGTGTACGCCCGCGGGAAAATACTTAAATCCGCTTACCGTGGCGGCGGCTCGCGAGTGCGGCATAAAGAAGATCTACAAGGTAGGCGGCGCGCAGGCGATAGCGGCGATGGCGTTCGGGACGGAGTCGGTCAAAAAGGCGGACGTTATAACGGGACCCGGAAATATATACGTAGCCATGGCGAAAAAGGAAGTGTTCGGCTACGCGGGGATAGACATGATCGCGGGACCGAGCGAGATACTTATCATAGCGGACGAAACGGCGAATTACAAATTCGTCGCGGCGGACATGCTGTCGCAAGCCGAGCATGACGAGCTTGCCATGAGCACGCTTATAACTACCGATTACGATTTTGCCGTTAAGGTGCGCGACGAAGCGGAGCGTCAGCTCGAAAAGTTGCCGAAAAAGCAGATAGCTTCCGCGTCGGTCGAAAAGTTCGGCACGATAATAGTCGTAAAGAGCCTGGACGAAGCGGCGGAAATATCCGACAGGGTCGCGCCCGAGCATTTGGAACTATGCGTGAAAGAACCCGAAAAATTGCTCGAAAAGATCAACAACGCGGGGGCGGTGTTCATGGGCAATTATTCTCCCGAGCCGCTCGGGGATTATTTTGCGGGAACGAACCACGTTCTGCCGACTTCGGGAACGGCGAGATTCTTTTCGGGACTTTCGGTCGACAATTACCGCAAGCGCATAAGCATAGTAAACTACACGGCTGACGCGTTGAAGCAAGACGCCGACTATATTATAAATTTAGCCGAAACGGAAGACCTTGCGGCGCACGCCAATGCAATAAGAGTAAGAAAATAAGGAGATATAGAAAATGCGTAAAGGAGCGAAAGAGAGAACCACCCGCGAAACGAAGATCACGGTTTCGCTCGATCTCGACGGGACGGGTAAAAATTCGATCGATACGGGCGTGGGATTTTTCGACCACATGCTCGAATTGTTCGCGTGCCACGGCAAATTCGATCTGAGCGTCAAGTGCGACGGCGACACGAAAGTCGACGCGCATCACTCGGTCGAAGATATAGGCATAGTCATGGGCAAGTTGTTCTACGAGCTTTTGGGCGACAAGAAAGGCATAGAACGCTATGCGACCGTTTACGTTCCGATGGACGAAAGCCTTGCAAGATCGGTAGTCGACATAAGCGGCAGACCGTTTTTAAGTTTCAATGCCGAGCTTAAAGGCAAGATAGGCGAGTTCGACGCGGAGCTTACGGAAGAATTTTTCCGCGCGTTCTGCACGTACGGACTTATCACCGCGCATATAGACGTTATCCGCGGAAGCAACCTGCACCACATGGCGGAAGCCGCGTTCAAGTCGTTCGCGCGGGCGCTGAGCGCCGCAGTCAAAATAACGGGCACGGAGATCCCGAGTTCCAAGGGGTCGCTCGAATGATACTGTTTCCCGCAGTCGATATTCTGAACGGGCAGAGCGTAAGACTTCTGCACGGAAACTTCGATAAAGTAACCGTTTACGGCGATCCGGTCGAAATGGCTCGGAAGTGGGCGGATCAAGGCGCGGAATATCTGCATATAGTCGACCTTAACGGCGCGCGTGAAGGTAAAAGCGTAAATCTCTCAGCGATCGAACGCATAGTCCGAAGCGTTAAAATTCCCGTGCAACTCGGCGGCGGCATCAGAACTATGTCGGACATAGCAGAGCGTCTGGATTCGGGAGTCAAGCGCGTTATACTCGGGACCGTCTGCTGTAAAGACCCCGAGATCGTAAAACAAGCCGTGGATAAGTTCGGCGCGGAAAGGATAGTCGCGGGCATCGACGCGAAAGACGGCAAAGTCGCGGTTCACGGCTGGGAAGAAAGTTCCGACCTGTCGCCGTACGAATTGGGCAAGAAAATGTATTCGTTCGGGCTGAGATACGCGGTGTTCACCGATATTTCCCGCGACGGCGCGCTTACTGGCGTCAATACCGACTCGTGCGTGAAAATGGCGCAAACGACGGGACTTAACGTTATCGCGAGCGGCGGCGTGAGCAGTCCGGACGACCTTAAAGCGTTAAAGGCAAAAAATTTGTACGGCGCGATACTCGGAAAAGCGTTGTACGAGAAAAAATTCGACGTAAAAGAAGCGACGGAGATCGTAAAATAATTATGGATATTAAAGATATAAAATTCGACCGAAACGGGCTTGTTCCCGCGATAGCGCAGGACGTGGTTACGGGCGAAGTTCTGATGCAGGCGTTCATGAACGAAGAAGCTCTCGAAAAGACGCTTTCGACGGGCAGGGCGCACTATTACAGCCGTAGCCGCCGCAAGCTGTGGCTTAAAGGCGAAACGAGCGGACATTTTCAGCACGTCGTTTCGATGTTTTCCGACTGCGACAACGACTGTATTTTAATGAAAGTCGTGCAGGACGGCAACGCTTGCCACACGGGCAGTTATTCGTGTTTTTTCAACGAGATCAAAGAATTCGACGAGTACAAGGGCAAGAGCGGAGCGGACGCGCTGTTTGACTGCATAGCGACTATAAAGGACCGCGCCGAAAACCCCGAAGAAGGTTCGTACACGAATTATCTGTTGGGCAAAGGGCGCGAAAAGATCTGCAAGAAAATAGGCGAAGAAAGTTCGGAAGTCATAATCGCCGCGATGAAAGGCGACAACGACGAATTGAAGAACGAACTTTCCGATCTTTTATATCACGCGTTCGTTCTCATGAAAGACAGAGAACTTGATTTTTCGGAAGTTCTGGACGTTCTTCACGCCCGCCACAGCGCGCCGAGAAAGCGCAACTATTGACCGATATTACCGATCTTTTTACGAAAGAAGAATGGAAAAGCGCAGGCTTATAAATTTCAGAGCGTTTCCGATCATTGCCGCAAGTCTTGTATTTGCGGCAATTTTTGCGTTTCTATCGTTTACGATCCAATGGCTCGGGTGGCTGTTGTTCGGGCTCTCGCTCGCGTTCTTTTTCGCCGTTATATTCGTTTTGCTCTGCCGTGGCTCGAAAAAGTACAGAGTTCTGACTTTCGCGCTGTGCATAGTTCTGTTTACGGCGACGTTTTTCAACTTCATAATAACGGTAAATCTTTGGCAGGAAGAAACGATAATCGAAGACGAAAAGTATACCGTAAGCGGCACGGTCGATTCCGTTGCGGATATCGACGGCAAAGTCGTCATGGTATTAAGAAACGTTTCGGTAGCCGAAGAAAAGCACCGCGGCAAGATCAAAGTCTACGCGGCGTTCGAAGAAAAACTGACGGCGGTCGAAGTCGGCGATACCGTCGTTATGCCGAGTGTAAGGCTCTATAAGAACGAACTTTTGGAAAACGGTAAAGTCAACGCGTATTACAAGCGCACGGATATCCGTTACAACGTGAACGCTTTTGTAGGCGACGTGCAGGTTTACGCCGGCAAACCGAATTTTACAGACAGACTTTCGGGCGGCATAAAAGATATTTTGACCGACGCAATGGGCGCGCTCTACGGCGGAGAAGCGTACGGCATGCTGACGGGCGACAAGTCGGGCATATCGCAGGAAACGAAAACGGCATTCGATCTGAGCGGCATATCTCACGTGCTTGCAGTATCCGGACTTCACATAGGTTTCGCGGCGGCGGTCATAGCGTTTATCATGCGCAAGTTCAAAGCGCGCAGAATATCCGTATTTATTTCGGTTACGGCTTTTCTGCTGTTTTACACCGTGCTTGCGGACTTTTCTCCGTCCGTTATCCGCGCCGTTGTAATGACGGAAACGGCGCTCGCGGCGGACGTTTTCGGTAGGCGGAAAGACAAACTTTCGTCGCTTTGTTTCGCGGTCTGCGTGATTCTCGTTTTCTCTCCGCTGTATCTGTTCGAAACGGGCTTTCAGATGAGCGCAGGCGCCGTGCTCGGGATCGTCTTCTTTGCGGATATTTTCGAAGAAGCGTTGCGCAAAATAAAGCTCCCCAAGTTTTTGGCAAGCGGGATAAGCGCTTCCGTATCCGTTCAGATCGGCATTTTGCCCGCCATGATATACGGTTTCGGCGAAATTCAGACCTATTCGGTGATCGCCAACGTACTTTTGATGCCGCTCATCGCTCTCGCGTTCTGCGCGACTTTCGTTTCGCTTATTCTGACGGCGGTACTTCCGTTCATGAATTTTACGCTTAAAATCTCGTCGTGGGGAATGAAACTCGTGGATCTCGGCGCGACTGCGGTAAGCTCGCTCCCGTACGCGGTCGTTCCGGTACGTTCGACCGCCGCGATCTTTCTCGCATATCCCGTATATTTCCTGATAAGCGGATTTTTCATGCTCCGAAAAGCGAAATATCCCGTTAAGATCCCGCTCGTTGCGCTCGGCGTCGTTCTGCTCGTTCACGGACTTTTCGCCGTGCCGCCGTACGATCTGAAAAACATGATAATTCCCGTGTCCGACACGGATTCGGTCGTTTCCGTCGTTTGCACGGACGGCAAAACGTATATAGTCGGCGATCTGTTTTCGTATTATCCCGTTCGCGAAACGTTGAAGAAATATCGCATAACGCAGGCGGACGCCGTGTATATGACCGCGTTGGACGAAAAAAGCGCGCGTTCTGCCGTCAAGCTCGGTCGCGAATTCCGTATAGGCAGGTTCTTTTCGCCCGAGAGCGAAACGACCGACGGGCTGAAGATCCTTGCGGAAGAAAACGTGGGCAACTATTATATCTTAGACGCCGACGCGGAGAAAGACTCCGAGATAAAAGCCGTGTACGGCGACGGAAAATTCGTTTGCTTTTCTTTGGAATTCGACTCGTCGCGCGCCTTGTTTTTCGGTTACGACTCCGATCTCCCGTCGGTCGCCGCCGAAACGGTAAACTCCGCCGCAGTTATACGCGCGTTCTCTTTCGCGGAAAAATTTTCGGACAGACTGTTTATAGTGAACGGTCCGCTTTCGTCGCTTTCCGTTTCTCCGCGCGGATTTTCGGTAGGCGACAGCCCGGGTCTTGTATTCGATTACGTAAAAGGCGAGTATTACAGTCTGCCTTGACGATTTTTCGACCCGCGCCGTATTCGTCATAATATTACCGATTTCGACATAAATATATAGCGGTATGTTGCGCTTTGATTTTTACGGCGTTTACCGCGATTTTGCGGAATTCGTGCGGTGCAATAAAATTAAACTGATCGTTATTGCGGCGTTTGCTCTCGCGGGGTGCGGGATAGGGATCAGCAAGGCGTTTGCGGTCGCGAAGACCGACGGTATCGAGTGTATCGGACGCTACAATATTTATCTGCTCATCTGCGGTAAGCGCGGATTTTGGGGATATTTTTTCACGCGCGTGCTGTCGTGTCTTATGATGACCGTCGCAATGGCTCTGCTGTGCTACCGTATTTACACCGCATGGGTGAATATAGGCATAGTGTTTCTGTACTGCTTTGTGAGTTTCCACTCCGCGACCGCCGCGGTCATACTCCTTAAAATAACTTTTTTTCCCGCCGCGGCGCTGTGCGTTTTCCCGTTCGCGCTTATCTTTTCGGCGTACTTCTGTTGTTTGGCGGCGTATTCGCTTAACAAGTGCGGCGAATTCCGTTGTTACGGCGGCGACAACTATTTTTCGTGCGTCGGATCCGTCTGCATAAGGCTGATCTTTCCGTTCGTTTTCGCGGTCCTGCTATCGCTTGCGGAATCGCTACTTGCGCTCATTCTCACTTTGGGAGTTTCGGCTTGAATTTTTTTGCCGTTTTATACATATTTTTCTTGTCCCGAGCGAATATTAAATTTATTCACGGGGAGGACAAAGAAAGATATGAAAACTTTGAAAAGAGCGATTTTATCGGCTGTTGCGGTGCTTCTGCTCGGAGTGATAGCGTTCACTACGGCAGTAAACGCAGGCGCTTTCGCCGCGCCGGCTCAGCAGGAGCAGGACTTGAAGGTCAACGCGAAGTCCGGGCTTTTGATGGATTTCAACACGGGAACGGTCGTTTTCGAGCAGAACTCGAAAGACAGAATGCCGATCGCGAGCATGGTAAAAATAATGACTCTGCTCATTACGTTCGAAGAACTCGACGCAGGCAATCTCACGCTCGATACCGACATAGTAGCGAGCGAGAACGCGACTTCGATGGGCGGCTCGCAGGCGTTTCTCGACACGGGCAGTTCGTATAAACTCGAAGAACTCATAAAGAGCATAGTGGTAGGCTCGGCGAACGAC
The DNA here is from genome assembly GCA_048167245.1 of Christensenellales bacterium. Taxonomy (GTDB): domain Bacteria; phylum Bacillota; class Clostridia; order Christensenellales; family Pumilibacteraceae; genus RACS-047. The sequence goes on from DBEXQE010000057.1 coordinate 12,187, forward strand.
TCGTGCGTTGCCGTTGCGGAACACATAAGCGGCGACGTTGCGTCGTTCGTAAACCGCATGAACGAGAAGGCGGCGGCGCTCGGCATGGAAAACACGAATTTCGTTAACTGTACGGGTTTGCCCGCGCCAAACCAATACTGCTGTGCGTACGACGTGGGGCTTATGACGCGCGAAATGCTTTCGCACCCGCAGTTCTACGATTTCTCCACCGTTTGGATGTTCGATTTCAAGCACCCGAGCGGCAGAGTAACTCAGCTTGCAAACACGAATAAACTCATCCGCGCATACGAAGGTTGCGACGGCGGAAAAACGGGCTTTACGAACGAAGCCAAGTACTGTCTGTCGGCTACGGCAAAACGCGGAAACACGCGCCTTATAAGCGTAGTCATGGGCGCTGAAACTTCGAAGATCCGCAACGGCGAAAACGCAAAACTTTTCAACTACGGATTCGCGAACTACGAAACGCGTCAGCTCGTCGTAAAGGGCGCTCGTACGGAAGGCGACTTCGCAGTCGAAAAGGGCAAAACGAAAACGGTCAAGGGCGTTGCGAACGATGACTTTTACAGCTTTGTAAAAAAGAATTCGAAGTCCGAAGTCGTGCTCCGAGAGTGCGTCGAAAACGTGTGCGCTCCGATCGCCGCGGGGGATAAAATAGGCAGTCTCAAAGTCATAGTCGACGGCACGGAAATAGGCTCGGTAGACCTTGTGTCCGATTCGGATTCCGCGAAAATAGGTTATCTCGATATTCTCGACGACGTTATAGCGCGCTGGTAAACTAAACGGCATAGTAAAAAGAGCGGTTCCCTGTCAAGCGGGAGCCGTTCTTTTATTTGACTATTTTCCCGATTAGTGTTATCATAATACAATATACGATTTTTACGGAGATACAGAGATGAACACGCGCGACACACTTTATGCGGATAAGGACGGACAGCTTGTTATAGGCGGTTGCAAGGCGGGCGAACTCGTTAAAGAATTCGGAACGCCGCTTTACGTCATGGACGAAAAATATATAAGGGATATCTGCAAAAGCTATTATAAGGTTCTGGACGAAAAATATCCCGACAGCCTTGTCTGCTATGCGTCGAAAGCGTTTTCCTGCAAGGCTATCTACAAGATAGTCGATTCCGAGCGGCTCGGTGCGGACGTAGTGTCGGGCGGCGAACTCTACACGGCGTTGCAGGCGGGCATGAGCGCGGATAAAATGTATTTTCACGGCAATAATAAGAGCGTAAAAGAGCTTACCGAAGCCGTAAGCGCGGGCGTTCACGCGGTAGTTATAGACAGCCTGTACGAAATAGACCTGCTCGACGGCATAGCGCGCGAAAAGGGAAAGACGCAGAAAGTTCTCGTTCGCGTGAACCCGGGTATCGACGCGCATACGCACAGATTCATTCAGACGACTCGCGTAGACAGCAAGTTCGGCTTTTCGATCTCGGACGGCGCGGCATTGAGCGCTATAAAAACAATACTTTCGAAGAAAAATCTCGAATTTACGGGGATCCACTGCCATATAGGCTCTCAGATCTTCGAACTTAAACCGTTCAGGATAGCGGTGGATAAAATGACCGATTTTATCGTAACGCTTAAAGCGGAACTCGGTTGCGTCGTAAAAGAACTGAATATGGGCGGCGGTTACGGGATCGTCTATACTTCCGAAGACAAACCGTTAAAGCCCTACGAGTACGTCGAAGCCATCGTAGACAGACTGACGGAAGATATTTCCGAAAAGAAAATATCCGCTCCGAAACTTATTCTCGAACCCGGCAGGAGCATAGTCGGCGAAGCGGGCGTTACGCTCTACACCGTCGGCGCTATAAAGGAAATAAAGGACGTAAAGAAGTATATAAGCGTAGACGGCGGAATGTTCGAAAACCCGCGTTACGCGCTTTACGAAGCGAAGTACGAAGCCGTGCTTGCGAATAAGGCGAACGCGCCCGCGACCGAAACGGTAACCGTGGCGGGCAAGTGTTGCGAGAGCGGCGATATGCTCGTGATAGACGCGAAGTTGCCCGCAGCCGAGAGCGGCGATATACTGGCAGTACTCTCAACGGGAGCCTACAATTATTCGATGGCAAGCAATTACAACAGAAATTCCGTGCCGCCCGTAGTTCTCGTAAACGGCGGAAAGGCGGAATATATAGTAAAGCCTCAGACCTATGAAGACCTTGTTTCGCGCGATATCTGCCCGAAATATCTTTCGGAGGACAAAAAGTAATTGATATATCAGTCGTACAGAATAACCGAGATCATAGCCGTTTTTATCGCTATCGTCGCGTCGATGACGTTGCACGAATACGCTCACGGCGTAGTTGCGCTGTGGAACGGCGATTACACGGCTAAAAGCAACGGCAGGCTCACGTTAAACCCGCTCAAACATTTCGACGTAATAGGTTTTCTCATGCTTATGACGGTCGGTTACGGTTACGCGAAGCCCGTTCCCGTAAATCCTTACAACTTCAAGCACCCGCGCCGCGGTATTTTTACCGTGTCGATAGCGGGGATCTGCATGAACCTTATATTGGCGTTCGTTTCCACCGCGCTTTATATGGGTTTCGGGGTGTGGCTCGGCAACGTTAATACGGATTTCGGTTATAAAGTCGTTTCTTTTTTTTGGTTGCTGTTCTTTTATATGACTGTAATAAACACGTCGCTCGCGGTGTTCAATCTGTTGCCGCTGTACCCGCTCGACGGTTTCAGGATCTTGGAATCGTTCACGCGCTATAACAATAAGATAACTTCGTTCCTGCGCGTTTATGGCAGATATATTCTGATAGGTCTTATCGGCATAAGCATTATAATCGACGTGTTCGACCTTGTGTCCGTTTCGTCCGCGTTCTACTATATAGATATTTTGGGACTTATAATGGACTACGCAGCGGGCGGGATACAGTACGTGTTCAGGTTATTCTGGGGACTTATCATAGTTCATTAAAGGCGA
>DBEXQE010000058.1:0-3883 GCA_048167245.1 Christensenellales bacterium
TTGCTTAACTTCGGGGATTTCAACGTTTTTCGTTTCCGTCGGCTTTTCGATTACTTTATCTTCTTTGACAGAGCCGTCGAAAATGGTAATTCTTCTCGTTGCGTATTCTACGAAAAATTCGGGATTGTGCGTAACCACGATGACGAGTTTGTCTTTGGAAACGTCTTTTAATAGTTTTGCGATTTCTCTCGAAGATTTAACGTCCAAATTCCCCGTAGGCTCGTCCGCCAAAATAATCGGTGCGTCTTTTGCCAAAGCACGAGCTATGACCGTACGCTGTTTTTCGCCGCCCGAAAGTTTACTGCCGCGTTGGTTGATTTGCTTGATAAGCCCAACCTTTTCGATGAGTTCTCTTGCCTTTTCGCGGCGAGTTTTTTTATCGTCAAAACGAAGCAACGCAAGCTCGACGTTTTCAAGCACCGTAAGGTTTTCTATAATGTTGAAATCCTGAAAGACGGTTGCAATATACTTTTCGCGGTATTTTTCCCATTCCGTCGCGCCGTAATGCGACGTTTCCTCGCCGTTTATATACAGCTCGCCCTCTTCGTAACTGTCGTTCGCGCCGATGACGTTCAGAAGCGTAGATTTACCACTTCCGCTCTCGCCCTCGATCGTTACGAATTCGTTATAGTCGAAATCAAGGTTGATTCCGCGTATACCGATCGTCAGAATATCGTTGCTGTCATATATTTTTCCTATGTTTTTAAGTCGTAACAGCAATGTTTTTGCTCCTTGTTTAATGCCTCTTTATTTGGTTAGCCAAGGCTAACTAAATTCCATTTTATAACCGCTCTTTCGAGCGGTTGTGTACAATTAGGTATTGTTTGCTGTATTCGTCAGAATACAGCAAAAGGCGTACGCCTTTTGCCTCGCTTGGATTCAATTTCTTTACTCGTTATGTCGCTTTTCCCAAGTGCGCCATTATTATAGCATATATTCCATTTTAAGTCAATAGAACAACGCTGAAATCAAGAAAATTAGCGTAGGCTAAAATTTTTAATTAACTCCGATTTGAATAAAAAACTCATCGACAAGCTCTTTTCCGCCGGTTTTATAGGTCTTTCCGTTCTTTATCCACACGGATTTATCGCATAAAGCGGCGGCGCAACGCTTGTCGTGCGTAACGGTTATCATCGTGTTATGCGCTTCTTCGTGAAGTTTATTAAGAACTTCAACCATTTCGCATAAGCCTTTGTAGTCCTGTCCCACCGTCGGCTCATCCAATATGAGAACTTCGGGATCTGTTGCTACTACCGCCGCGATGGAAACTCTTCTTTTTTGTCCTTCCGACAGCGACTGCGGATGACGGGCGTATAAATGCTTTATCCCGAATTTTTCGGCTATTTCGTCGGCATATTCGTCCGACTTCGCGCCAAATTTGATCTCTTTTTCGACCGTCTGCATAAAAAGTTGATAGTCGGGGTTCTGATAAACCACGCCCACCTTTTTATACCACTTTTTGCTCTGTTTACTCTTTTGTCCGAATTTGTCGTCTATATTCTGCAAAATCACGCCGCGAGTAGGCTTTTCAAGACGGGAAATAAGTCTTAAAAGGGTTGTTTTGCCGCAACCGTTTTCGCCGAGTAAAACCGTTCGTGAGCCTTTTAATATATCGAAAGTAACTCCGTTCAATATGTCTCGCTCTTTCACCGCAAACGCTACGTCCGCAAGCGAAAACGCGGGTAACGTGCCGCTGAAAGTCGAACAGGTATCTTCTATTTCGGTTGACTGCTCTTTCAGGTAATTTTCTCTGTCGGTTATCTCGTTTACGTTTCTGTTTCCGACGTGAAATACCTTATCCACGAACGGCAGAACGACGTCGAGCCTGTGTTCTATTACAATAATACAATATCCCGCTTTCGCAAGAGATTTTAATGTGGACATCAGCATTTCCGCGCCCGCCGTGTCGAGATTTGCAAGCGGTTCGTCCAAAATTACTATCTTCTGCCCCATCGCAAGCGTGGAAGCCGTTATCAGTCTTTGCTTCTGTCCGCCCGAAAGTTTGCGGCTTTGCCACGACTTATCGAGCTTCATAAGGCGACAAACCGTGTCTATCTGTTTGCTTATTTTTTCGGGTGAAAACGCAAGATTTTCGCATCCGAAAGCGATTTCATCCTCTACCGTTTTTTGTATAATTTGTTCGTCGGCATTTTGTAAAACGACGCCCACTTTGCGGCAGACTTCGCCAAGGCGTTTGCCTTTTATATCCTCGCCGTTTATCAGCACTTCGCCCGAAAGTTTTCCGTCCGTGATATTAGGGATAATGCCGCTTATGATATACAAAAGCGTGCTTTTACCTTCGCCTGAATGCCCCGAAATAAGGTTGACTTCGCCGTAATTCAGCGCGATATTTACGTTTTCTAATATTTGAACTTTCCCGTCGTAAGAAAAGTTTACGTTTTTAAGTTCTATCGCGTTCATAAGATCACCGTGCAAACCGCGCCCGCGGCAAGTCCCAAAATAAACAATATGTCCGACAGACAAACGATTTCCTTTTTATATACCGTATACGGAACCTTTTCAAGCGAAAATCCGCGCGTTTCCACCGACAGCGACAACGTATCCGATATGTTTACGAGTCTCATTACGAACGGCACCAAAAACGCTCTGTAAAAAATTTTCGGGTTTAACACGCTGCCCGCGCCGCGCGTTTTCATCGCCTCTCTCACCCTTTTTATCTCCGCGCCGAGTACGGGCGGAAAAGACGTTGCAATCAGCATACCGAGCGTTACGCCCCTCGGCGTTTTGAGCGTGGAAAGATTTCTCGTCATATCCGCAGGTTCTACGCTCATACCGAGCGCGGCGGCAAGAAATACGGAAGCGAAACGGTTAGCCATTGCCATAGCCGCATTTCCGTCCTTTCCGTAAGCAAAGTATGAGATTACGACAAACAGTCCGCCGACCACAATATATACAGGAAGCACCCGAAAGCAACCTTTTCGGCATCCGAACAGCATAAGCCACACGAAACATCCCGCCAGAAAGTAAGAACATTTGACGTTCCTTGCCATGCACAATCCGAATATAATCAAAAACAGGCTCGCAAGAAATACGAATATGGGATATATCTTCTTTTTGAAAGACCAAAATCTCATTTTTTCAGAACTCCGGCTTTTTTGAGCTCCCTTGCGATAAGCATACCGACCACCGAGCCGACGAAACAGAGCGCGACGACGGCAATCGAAATGCCGACAACCACGCCGGGGTTCGCTCCGCCGAGAAACATACTCGTAGCCGCTTTTTCTTCGCCCGTAACCGTGTAAAACGCGTTGTAATAAAGCCACATCAAAGGAAGGGTGAGCGGCATATAAAGCGTTCCCGCAAATACGCACGCCCAATCGTTCTTATATCCGCGAAAGATCAGAAGCGCAAGCGTTTCCGCTACAAGCGCACATACTATGATAAGCGCCATCGGCGGGAACATAAAAATCAGGAATACCGATATGAATATCGACTGAAACAGTAGCGCGCCCGGCTTTCTTACTTTCATCATCCCGATTACGGGAAAAATCGAAAATTGAAGTCCCAGACCAAGTTGCACGATACCAAAGAGCGGCACGTTTACAAGTAACGGCATAACCGCGCCCGTAATCAGCGTGCAAGCCGTGATTATCGCAAGAAATACGATGTCTTTAATTTTGTATTTCTTGAATATCTTTTTGTCGTATTCCTCTTCCGTTGTCGCCGATTTTTGCTTGTTTATCGACTTATAGGCGGGGTTTTCATCTTCGGAATTTGCAATAAGAGCCGCCGCCGCTTCTTCTATGTCACTCAATTTCTTTTGTTCGTCCATTTTACGCTTCCTCCGTCATAACGCCGCCGTCAACCTTATAGATCCTGTCGGCAATCGCCATGGTTGATTCTCTGTGCGATACGAGAATAA
>DBEXQE010000059.1:0-7488 GCA_048167245.1 Christensenellales bacterium
GATACGGCGCTTTATTCTCGGTCATCATGTCTTCGAGATCGTATAAAGCCTGCGCCGCACCGCGTTCGTCATAGGCTTTTATCTCTATTCCGTCCGCTCTTATTTCGACGACTCGCCCTTTATACGCTCGCATTTCAGGCGACAAATCGTCGGTTATTTCGATACAGATTTTTACGGGCTTTTTGCCGCTTTCGTTAATACCGAAACAAACCGACAAAAAGTCTTTCAGATCTTCCGCCGCGTGAGCTATGACCGGCGAAACGACGCCCGAAAACTCCGCACCGCCGAGCAGAGATATTTCGTCTCTTTCGACCGGACGCATCGCATATGTAAATTTTCTGTTCGGAGTTATAAGCTCTTCCCGAAATTGATACCTTTTCTCTGCCATTAAAATCAAATTTTTACGTAACCCCCGTCGGTTTTTCTCCATCCGCATTTACCGAGCAAGCCTATCAGGGCTTCCGCCGCCGCGTCGAATGCGTCGCGGTTGCTCTCAAAAACGTATTTCGATCTGAGTTCGCTGCCGTCTATCTCGGAATATGCCGAAAATACGGCAAGATGCGGTTCGAGAGTAAGCGTCGTATCCTTTTCTATCGAACCGAGAACCTTGTCTATTCTGCAATCGCCTTTGCCCGCGGGCACAAGCTCTCCCGTTCGCGCGATAACGTCTTTTATATGGTAGTAATCGCACTTCGACGCAAGCGGAAGTACGTTTTCCGCGGTTTCGCCGACTTGCGCGAAATTCGCGGGGTCGTAAATGAATTTCCAACCGCGGAGTTTTTGCATAAGCTCGCAAACTCTTTCTTTATTATCGCCGTATATTTCTTTTTCGTTCTCGTGATACAGCGTAACTCCGAATCCCTTTGCTATTTCGGCGGCAACGTTCAATCGCTCTATGACTTTTTCGCCGAAAGCATACGCATTGAAAAAGCTGAACGCGCGGACTTTATCCGTTTGCAGGGCGTCGGCAACTCCGCAAATGCGCTTTACCTGTTCCGACCACTCGTTATCCGTTATGCCTATATCCGTTTTCCCGAGCGGAGAACCGACCGACCAAACGGAAATACCTTCGTCTTTCAGTCGACGCCGCATCTCTTTCGCTTCGTTCTCCGAAAACAGCGAAACGTTTTTTCCGCCGACGCTCCGCAGTTCCAACAGACTTATACCGTGCTTTTTCATAGCGTCTATCTGACAGTCGAGTTCATCTCCCGCTTCGTCCGCAAACGCGCTCAATTTTATCATCGTTTTATTCCTTTTAGAGTTGATTTAATGTCTTTCCGTCCATTCGCTCTCGTCCCACGTCGCCGTAAGTTCTATATCGGCGCCGTCGATATTCCACGTGCCCGATCGCGGCACTGCGTGTCCGTCGTAAGTCCATCCGTCGAACAGCGAATCTTCATGCGTGGGTACGGGCAAATCATATTCTTCGTCAAACGTTACGGAAACGGTACTTTGCGAAACCGTTCCGCCGTTCGCGTTGAGCGTTACGGTAAACGTTTTTGCGGTTTCGACCGCTTCGATTATAACGTTGCCCGTTATGCCGTTAAGTTCGGTCAGCTTGCTTTGGTCCCAAACTACGTTATAACCCGTTTTATTTATCGGATGCGGGATATCCGTAAAAGCGGATCCTTCTTCGATATTTTCGAAAACCTTATCCGCATATCCGTTCTGTCTGAATACGACGGTATAAACGTTCACGTTGTTTTTCACCCAGGAAGCTACGAGAGTTACGTCGCGGGCTATCGTCCATTTTCCGAATACGGCTTTATTGTCGAGCGTCCAGCCTACGAACGTATAGCCGTCGCGCTCGGGAATTTCGAACGTAGGAGTCGAATCGTAAACTACGCTCTGCACTGCGTTATTCACTCTGCCTTCTCCCGCGTCGTAAGTAACCGTATACGTGTTGGCGTGCGCCACTGCGGTAACAGTCAGATCTTCGCCGACTGCGGAAAAATCGGTAACATCCCAAGCGAACGTATAGCCCGTTTTATCCTGCGCGGGACTCGGAATATCCGTCAACGCGCCGCCGCGCTCGACCGTTTTCACTATATCGTCGTGTCCGTCTTGCCTGAACGTAATGTTGACTTTTACGGGTCCGTCGCCCGTATCCGGCGTTTCGGGCTTTTTGCAAGCCGTGAAACAAAGGCTCAGCGCCAAAACCGCCAATAACGTTATCATTGCTCTTTTCATAAAATATCCCCTTTTATTTTTATAGACCGTATAATTATTTATCTTTTCCCAAACACAGCGCGACAAGATCGTTTATTTTCGCCGTAGCGAGTTTTACGACCGCATCGCCTGCACTGTAATATATTCTGACGGTCCCGTCGTCTTCGGGAACCATTGCGCAAGGGAAAAGCGTGTTGTCCCTGAACCCGCCCGAAAGTTCGGACTTTCCTTGCGGCGACATAAGCGGTCTTTCGTACATGCCTATGACTTTCGACGGATCTTTTAGGTCGAGCAGCATGACTCCGACCGTATAACGCTTTTTCCACTCTTTTTCCCAACCGTTTTTACCGCGCGACGGATCGACGTCTACCGAGTGAAATATCGTGAGCCAACCCTTATCGGTCTTTACGGGCGGCGCGGACGGACCCAACTTATCGTTACAAAACGGAACGCTCTCAGTCCCGAGCAACAATTTATGATTTCCCCAATGCACCAAATCGGGCGACTCCGATATCCATATATCGAATTTGTCGTAGCCGAACGCATAAACGGGCATCGGGCGTTCGAGCCGCATGTACATTCCGCCTATCTTTTCGGGAAACAGAACTATATTCCTGTTATCGGGCGCGGAAAGCGAAATTATTTCGAATTTTTTCATATCTTCGGAAACGGCGATCCCGCCGCGGACGCCGTGTTTCGTTTCCATTGCAAAGCACAGATAATATTTCCCGTCCATAAAACTAAGACGCGGATCGTATATCCGATAGACTTCTTCGTCGTGCATTTCCCACAACGGCTCGGGAGCGACTTGCCACTTTATTCCGTCGTCCGAATACGCAAGCCCCAAATTCGTTCTGCCGTCCAGGATCTTGTTGTCGAAGTCGCCCGCGTCGTTACGGAACACCATTAAATATTTTCCGTCTTTTTTAATGACGCCTGCGTTAAAAACAAGCGCGGAACGGTACGGGACGTCCTTGTGCGTAAGTATTATTTCTGGATAGCGCGTAATGCACTTTGCCGAAGTAAACAGGCTTTCGTCGATTTTTTCGAATTCTCGCATTGTTATCTCCTTAAAACTTTTTATCTGATATCGTATACCGAGCGTACCGCCAACGTTTTCGGTTCTCCGCGGACGATCTCCACTTCTCTTTCGCCTTTATTCATATCGAAGAAATTATCCGACAGAACGAAATCGCCGTCGGGAGAATAGATCTCCACGAATCTCGCATAGGCTTTCGAAGAAACGATCAGTTTGTTGCCGACTCTTTCGACCGATAATTCGGGGTCTTTGAAACCGAAATATTTTGGCTTAGTGAAAAGCACGCTGCCGTACGAAACCACGACGCCGTCAGTTTCGTATTCGTACCAAAGATAATTTTCGTTCACGTCCGTTTTCCCGAAATCGATCTCCGGCAAGTTCGCCGAGGAAAAAGGCTCGACGACAAGTTCGGACTTGCTCTCTTTAAGAACGTTGCCGTAGGAATTGCACAACTTCCAAACTACGTTTCCGCACACCCGCCTTTTGCTTTCGTTTACGACAAAGAGTTTGGCTTTCGTTTCGTAACCGTCGCAGCGCTCGTTCGTAACGTCGAAGCGTTCGGAAAATTCGCCCGTTTCTTCGCACGAAATCGCCACGGGGGCATAAAATCTTTTGGACGCGTAATGCAACGCTTTATAACGCCCGAAATAATCTATGCTCGACCAACTTGCGCCCGCCCAAACGTCGTTTAACTGCCAATACAAAGTGCCCATACATCTGCCGCGGTTACGGCGAAAATGTTCCGCTCCGTAACGGATCGCTTCCGCTTGCAACAACTGCGACGCATACAGCAACGTTTCGAACTCCGTAGGATACAAATAGTATTGCGAAAGGTACTTCATTATTTTGCCGTTGCCGCCGTAATTCCTCTGATGCAATTCCATTACGCGACTGAAAATGTTCCTGTCTTCGGGAGCCGTAAACGAATCGACCGTTTTTTTGCACGGAAAAGACTGAAAACCGAACTCGCTGAGATATCTGAAATAATGATTGCGGTATTCCGAAAAAGGCTTATCCGCATGCCACACTTCCCAATAATGAGAATCTCCGACGTTTTCGTTGCGCGGATCCACGCCGCCGCCGAAAGACGAAGGCGACGACGGCACGTACGCAATATTCGGCGCGATCTTGCCGAGCAGCGCGGGAATTTCTTTTTCGAAAAAAGCTATGTAATCTTTTTTGACCGTTTCGTTTTTATACCAGCAAAATTTTTCTTCGATCTCGTTGTTGCCCGATATCAACCCCAGGCAGGCATGATGACGAATACGCTTTATATTGTCGTCTATTTCGGAAAGCGCGTTATTGTTGAATTCTTCCCCGAAAGGATAGAACGTGCAGGCGAACATAAGATCGAAAAAAACAACGAGTCCGAGTTCGTCGCATATATCGAAGAAACGATCGTCGGGATAGTAGCCGCCGCCCCAGACTCTTATCGCGTTGTGATTTGCGAACACGCAATCGGACAGTAGTTTTTCAGTTCTTTCTCCGTTGCACGCGCTCAGAATATTATCTTCGGGAATATAGTCAGCGCCCATTGCGAAAAATCTGACGCCGTTTATTTCGTGGCAAAAACTTTCGCCCCATTCGTCCTTTTCGCGTATGAGTTTCAGACTTCTCAGTCCTATGCGCTTTTGCTGTTCGTCGCATATTTTTCCGTCCGAAACGCATTGCGCGGTTACAGTGTACAGCGGTTGGTCTCCGAGTCCGTTCGGCCACCAAAGTTCGGGATCTTCGACTGCCGTTTCCTTGCCGTTTTCCATCGACCGCACTGTTCCGTCCGGACAGATCAACCTGATTTCCGTGTCGCAGGGCGCGCTCGTTTTTACTTTCGGAACAAGCAACGCTCTCCCGCCCGTATGCTTCTGCTCGATAATAAAATCGGTTATAAATGGCAGATCTTCTTCCGCAAGATAGATATCGCGCCATATCCCAGCGTCGGGAAGCCGCGGTCCCCAATCCCACCCGAGCATATAATGCGCCTTTCTCACGTACATGAAACCTTTCATAGGGTTCGAACAGCCGCATATTTCTCTCTCGGCGTATTTTTTCTTTATAAACTCATCGAGCGGCGGGAACACCGCTTTTATTTCGTTTTCGCCGTCGGCAAGATATCCGCTTACGTCGAATCTGTACGTGCGGTGCATGTTATCGGTATGCGCGACGAAACGACCGTTAAGGTACAGATCGCACAGAGTGTCTATCCCTTCGCACACCAAAGCGATCTTCTCGGCTTGCTTCCGATACGTGAATTTGCGCGTAAAAACAAACTCGTCATCCGTGATCCCGAGAGCGGAAAGTTCGTTATCCCTGTAACGCGGATCCTGCATAAGTCCGTTTTTTAACATGGCGGAATAAACCGAACCGGGAATTTCGCCTTCCGTTTTTATGCCTTTGCTTTCTATCTTCCACGTTCCGTTTAAGAAAAACTTTTTCATATCTTTACGTCGATGCCTTAGCTATATCGCGGTCAGGTAAAATTCGAAATACGTAGGGAAACCGCTCGCAAGGTTGGCGGGAACGCAAAAATGCAGATCGGTCAGTTTATCCAGCGGGATATCCGAAAATTCAGTCTGCAAAGTCCTGTTTTCCAATTTCATTTGCGTCCATTCCGTTTTTGCCGAAAGCCACTCGTTCCGCGAACATTCGTATTCCAAAGCGTCATATCCGACTCTCGGTATGATACAGCCGTCCGTTTTATAAAATATCCGCACCTTTTCAAAGCCTTTCGCTTTCATATCGGCGATATAAGCCCCCGATACCGTAAAACCTTTATTGTAGTAACAATTCTGCGCGTTTGCGCCCGTATGCGAGCAATCGCTATGCTCGAACGAAACGCGGTACGCCGTAGCCTTAACGCCGCCGCCGAAATTCACTTCCGATTCGGTAAAGTCCCGACCGGACACGACGGGATAATCGTCGCCGAAAGTTTCGACGTACATATATCCCGAGAGTTTGGCAGCGTCTACGAATTTAACGGAAAAACGTAGCAGATCGTCGGGAGTCAATACGTCGTCCCAATAGCTGTACCGAGGATTATTCGTCGTATAGTTGTAATTATACGCAGTCCCGCCGTCGGAAGGATTGTTTCTGCCGTAGCGTATATTGCGCATATGAAGCGCATACCAACCGTTCTCTTCCGTGCCTTGCCATTCGTAAGTTCCGCTCGGCAAAGACCCGTTCGGCTGAATGACCGCTGCTATATTTTTGAGCCAGACTTTTACGGCTTTGACTTTCTTCTCTTTAAGCGTTTTTACGTAATCGGAAGTAAACGCGAAAGAATTGTCTTTTTTCGCGACGGAAACGCCGTATACGCTGACTTGCCCGCTCCCGACCGTCTGCTCCGTCAAAGAATACGACGCGCCCGTGATACCGAGCGGAGTTCTTGCCGAAACGGCTATTTCGCTCGTGTAGCTCGACTGCCCGTCGGATATCGAAACGCACAGCGAAGTTTCTCCGATACCGCTCACCGTTATCTCGATTGAATCGCCGACAATACGGCTTTTTACCCACGATACCGCCGCGGGGTCTTTCGGAGAAACGGTTACGTCGCCCGTGTATTTTGCGCCGTCCAAACGCGCTTCTTCGATAGCTATGCACGCGGTCTGTTCGATTAGCCGCCCGTTTTTACCGTGCAACAGATCGAATTCCGCACTATTCGCGCCGAGCGTAAGGACCGCGTCGCGGACAACGCTCACGGATAAACTTTTTTGAAATATATCGCCGTCGTATTCGCACGAAACGGTTACTTCGAAATTTCCCCGCCCCTTTGCCGTTATCTTAACGTTGCTCCCGTTCTCAACGGTCGCCGTACCGAGCGTTTCGTCGGAACTTGCGCAAGTGAATTCGGCTTCGAGCCGATTGCCGTCCGAAACTAACCGCGGCTCGACGGAAAACTCGTCCCCGACGTTCAGGATAACGTCGTTCTGCGACAGCGAGATATACGGAAACGCCTTTTGGGAATCGTCTGCGGACGGAACTACTATTACCGTACAGGAATCCGTATGGTCTCCGATCGCGGCTTCCACGCGTCCGCGCCCCTGCGTCAGACCTTTGATAACTCCGTTTTCGTCGATCGAAATGACTGCGGGATTATCGGTGGAATAAACGATATCGCCTTTAAGCCCGTTGCGCTCCACGGTAAGCTCCGCCGTTTTGCCGACTTCGATCCGTACCGTTTCTTCCGCTATATTAAGCCCCAACGTCGTTTTTTTGCATGCCGAAGCGAAAAATATTACAGCCAAAACGCAAAGCGCCGATACGATTCGTACTGTTTTCTTCAT
>DBEXQE010000060.1:0-3392 GCA_048167245.1 Christensenellales bacterium
TATTAGGCGGATTATTTTGAGAGCGTCAGGTGTGTCTCATAATTCAGCCTATGATAGACTTATTCCCACACAATTTAACAGCCTACGAATCGGCAGTCGAAATGCTTTCCGAAACGGGCAAGGCGGCGATTATCCATCCCACGGGGACGGGTAAGTCTTTTATTGCGTTCAAATTGTGCGAAGATAGCGAAGATAAGCGTGTGTTATGGCTATCTCCGTCAGAATATATTTTTAAGACGCAGATCGAGAACTTAAAAGTCGTATCCTGCGGATATGCGCCGAAAAACATTATATTCTATACTTACGCAAAACTCATGTATATGGACGACGGAGAAATCTCGCAGATAAAACCCGATTATATCATTCTCGACGAATTTCACCGTTGTGGCGCGGAAGTGTGGGGCAAAGGCGTACAAAACGTATTAAGCGCTTATCCGAACGCTCCTATTCTCGGACTTTCGGCAACGAATATTCGCTATCTCGATAACCAACGCGATATGGCGGACGAATTGTTCGACGGCAACGTAGCGAGCGAAATGACGCTAGGGGAAGCTATCGTTCGCGGAATACTCAATCCCCCGAAGTATGTGCTTTCGGTGTACGGGTATCAAAACGATTTGGAGAAATATGAACGCCGCGTGCACAATGCCAAAAGCAGAGCGGTGCGCGATAAAGCGGAAAAATATCTCGAGGCGCTCCGCCGCGCGCTTGAAAAAGCGGACGGATTACCGCAAATATTCCAAAAGCACATTACGGATAAAAGCGGAAAATATATAGTTTTCTGTGCGAATATCGAACACATGAACGAAATGGGGTCGCATGTAAAAGAATGGTTTGAAGCGATAGACGCCGCACCGCACGTTTACAAAGCGTATTCCGACGATCCCGAAACGAGCAAAGCGTTTTCGGACTTCAAGAAAGACGACAGCGAGCACTTAAAACTTTTGTTCTGTATAGATATGCTCAACGAGGGCGTTCACATCGAGGACGTAAGCGGCGTTATTTTGCTTCGTCCCACCGTTTCGCCTATAATCTATAAACAGCAAATCGGGCGCGCGTTGTCCGCGAGTAAAACGACAGACGCCGTTATTTTCGATATCGTTATGAATATAGACAACCTGTATTCTATCGGTACGATACAAAACGAAATGCAAGTCGTCATGACTTACTATCGCGAGCGAGGACTCGAGAATGAGATAGTCAACAGTTCGTTCAAAGTGATTGACGAGGTGCGCGATTGTATCGAACTGTTCGAAAAGCTCAACGATACGCTTGTCGCGTCGTGGGACTATATGTTCGGCGAGGCGAAAAAATATTACGAACAACACGGCAATCTCGAAGTGCCCAAAAGATACAAGACGGCGGACGGATACGGCTTAGGCAGTTGGATTGCAACTCAGCGCGCAGTGCGCAAAGGCGAAAGCTACGGAATATTGAGCGACGAACGCATAAAAAAGCTCGACGGCATAGGTATGGTTTGGGATAATATCCGCGATTTGTCTTGGAATAAATATTACGAAGCGGCAAAGCAATATTACGCGGAGCACGGGGACTTGAAAGTTCCGGCAAAGTACAAAACGGAAAGCGGACTTGCGCTTGGGATTTGGATTTCGAATCTGCGCAATTATCGCAAAAACGGAGTTAAGAGCTGTTATTTGACGTCGGAACGCATAGCAGCACTCGACGAAACAGGAATGATTTGGGACGTTCTCGACACGCTGTGGGAGCGCAATTATGACGCCGCAAAAGAATATTACCGGGCTCACGGCGACTTGGATGTTCCGATTGATTATGTAAGCCGAAACGGCGTCAAACTCGGCGTTTGGCTGAATAACATGCGCAACGCAAAGTCCGGCAAAAACGTAAATTACAGGCTGACGGAGGAGCAATCCGAGGCGTTGGAAAAGATCGGTATGGTTTGGACGCCGAAATACGACAGAGCGTGGGAGAAAGGCTACGAGATTGCGTATAAGTATTATGCGGACCACGGCGACGTTAATATCAATGTAAATTATACGTCGGAGGACGGCTATCTTTTGGGCAGATGGATAAGTCGTCAACGAAACAATCCACGCCTAAAAGCCGAGCGCAGACAGAAACTCGAAAAGCTGGGGTTGGTTTTTTCCGAGCGCGAATACGACGGGAAGAAAGGCGTTGTGGACGGCTCGGAAAGGTGTGTAAAATGAATATAAAGTTTTCACCGCCGGATATTTCCGAGCTTGAAATAAAAGAAGTCGTCGAGGCTTTGAGATCGGGTTGGATAACGACCGGTCCGCGGGTCAAAAAACTCGAAAAGCAGATTGCCGAATATGTTGGAACGTCGGGGTGCGTTTGCCTGAATTCGCAAACGGCATGTGCCGAAATGGCATTGCGTATTTTGAAGATAGGCGAGGGCGATGAGGTTATAACGTCTGCGTATACATACACCGCATCGGCTTCGGTAGTATGTCATGTCGGAGCAAAACTCGTGCTTGTCGATACGCAAAAAGACAGCCTTGAACCGGATTACGATGCTTTGGAAAAAGCGATAACACGGCGAACGAAAGTTATAATTCCCGTCGATTTGGGCGGCGTGCCGTGCGACTACGATAAAATTTTCGAGATAGTAAACCGAAAGAAAAATCTGTTCGAGCCGAACGGTAAATTGCAAAAAGCAATCGGCCGCATAGCCGTACTTGCCGATACGGCTCATGCTTTCGGGGCGGAGCTGAAAGGCAAGAAAGTCGGAAATATTGCGGACTTTTCTTCGTTTAGTTTTCATGCCGTTAAAAATTTTACGACGGGCGAGGGCGGCGCGCTTACTTGGAAAAGCATAGACGGCGTCGACGACGAAGAAATATATCATAGGTTGCAACTGCTATCACTCCACGGACAAAGCAAGGATGCTCTTGCGAAAACACGGCTGGGCGCCTGGGAATACGATATCGAAGGTACTTGGTACAAATGTAACATGACCGATATTGCGGCGGCAATGGGGCTCGCGCAATTCGAGCGCTATCCGCAAATGTTAAGCCGCAGACGCGAAATAATCGAAAGATACGATAAAGCGTTTAAGCCGCTCGGAATCAAAGTTTTGCCGCATTATACGGATTCGCATACGTCGTCGGGTCATTTGTACATTACGAGAGTCCCGAATATAACCGCGGAGCAGAGAAGCGAGATAATTACGCTTATGGCTCAAAAAGGTATTGCGTGTAACGTCCATTATAAACCTCTGCCTCTGCATACTGCATATAAGCGACTCGGCTTTGATATAAAAGATTTTCCGAATGCGTATGCGTATTTCGCAAACGAAATCACATTGCCGTTGCACACCTGCCTGACCGACGAGGAAGTCGAATATATAATAGAAAATTATAAAAATATCGTAATGGATTATTTGTATGCTGGTA
>DBEXQE010000061.1:0-4240 GCA_048167245.1 Christensenellales bacterium
AAAGAAACAGAAATAAGGAGAAATAGTAGTAGATGAAATTTATGAGTTTATTGTCGGCGGACGAGGGCTTGAACGGAAGTCTTGCTCAGATCGTCGAAAAGTTAAAAGGTTTAATGGACAGCTTTTGGCTGTACATAGTGCTTGCGCTCGCGGCGGTAGTCGTTATTTGGGGCGCGTACATAGGCATTAAAATAGCTGTTGCGCATAGAAACGAAGAAAAGATAAACGCCCGCGATATGGTTAAAAACCTTATTATAGGCATAGTGATCATATTCGTCGTGGCAATGGGCGCGCCGTTACTTATTAACGGGCTTTCCGCTTGGGTAAGTGCAGCGTAAAAATGCAATTCCGAACAGGGCGGCGGGGCAACTTGCCGCCTTGACTTTATCGGAAAGGAGGACATAATTGTTAATATTTTTTCAGGAGCTTAGTCTGCAACTGTTTTTGTGGTTGCTTGCACTTATTGACGGGCTTATGGAAATATTTTCGGGAGTGGCGGGAGTAACGAACGTAAGAGTAGGCGGACAGTCCGTAAACATAATAGTGTATCTTGCGGGAAATTCTACGGTCGGCATTATATTTTGGTGCATATTCATCTTGGCGGTAGGTTTGACGTGTATCTTCACGATAGTCGGTCTTATCAAAAACATGATAGTCAATAATCGAAATATAAGCTCGATCGTCGGCAAATTCTTTTTGGCTCTGCTCGGAACTATGGCTATGCTTGCGGTCGTGTTCTTGGGAATTATGATCGCCAACGCGCTGTTACAGCTTTTAGCCCGGATATTTCGGATAAGCAATACGGCAAAACTTTCGAACGCGTTGTTTAACGCGTGTGTAGGGGATTGGCTCAACGGCTACGATATAAATAAAATAAACGTAAGCGACTTATCCGTCAGAGATATTTTCGGCGGATATAATTCCGCTATGTTCGGTATCTGGCCCACGGGCTGGAAATGCAACGGTATGGTAAATCCGAATACGTTTATGTACCTGCCCGCGCTTATAGCGGGTATTGCTTTGGGCATAGCTTTAATAATCGCCGTACTTAATCTGGCGAAAAGAGTGTACGAGATAATTTATCTGTATTTCTGTATGCCCGTTTCGATGTCCACACTGCCGCTCGACGACGGAGCGCGGTTTAAGAATTGGAGAGAACAGTTCTTAACGAAGATAATACTTGCCTACGGCGCAGTGCTGTCAGTAAACGTATTCATACTTTTATTGCCGCTTATACAGCAGATGAGCTTGCCGAACGTAGGGAGTTTCGGAAATTCCTTGTTCGTTATTTTCATGATAGTAGGCGGGGCTATGGTTATCCCAGCGGGACAGACGTTGTTCGCTCGGCTTTTCGGCAGTGCGGACGATATGCGAGCGGGCGGCGGATGGCTGAGAAGCGCATACTACGGCGGCAAAGCGTTGAGCGCAATGACGGTCGGCTTAGCCCTAAAAGGCATAAAAGGCACAGGCAAAGCCATATACCGCGGAATAAAAAAGCACGAGAGTAAAAAGAGCGACGGTAAAGATAAAGACGACGATTCGGACGACGGCGACGAAAAGTATTCGGACGACGGAAACGCGGCTACGGAATCGGAAAAAGGAGATAGCGAATGAGAATAATTCCCAAAAAGATAAAAGTGAAGAACACGGTATGGAAATGCTATTCTATGACAGACGTAATAGTTGCGCTTATAGTGTTCGCCGTAATATTTATATGCGTAACGGTAGGACAGTGGGCAATAGCTATTTTGCTCGGGGCAATAGCGATAGGTATGTTTATCCCTACGCCGGACGGTATCTTTTACACTTGCGTCTATGACAACATTCGATTTCTGTTCTCGAAAAAAAGATATACGGCAATAGCGAAAAACGAAAAAGAAAACGTGGACGCACTTGTCAGCTTAAAAGAAATAAAGGACAGCGGGGTCATAGCATATAAGAACGGCGTTTTCGGAAGAGTCATAAAGATAGGGCAAAAGAACTTCGGCATAGAAGACGTTGTGCAGCAGAACATAGACATAAACTACTTCGCAAACGCTTTGAAGCAGTTGGAGCAAAACCAAAGCGCGGATATAGTAAAGATAGACCGTCCCGTAAACTTGGACGGTTTTGCAAGCGATTTGTTTGAGCGGCTGTCGGCGGTAAAAGGAAGCGACGAAGAAAGCGGCGTCAAAGAACTCAAAGAGAATATTTTGCGCGAGAGAATAGACCGTATAGACAGACTGAACAATATCCGCAAGCAGTACCTTTCGGACTACTACATAATCGTGTATGGCAGAAATGAACTCGATTTGGAAAGTACGGCGGTAAACGTTGCAAGCGAGATTGCAAAGTGTGGACTTAATACTCAGATTCTGAATATGCGCGAAACGGCGGTGTTCTTAAAATACAGCTTTTCGCGTAACTTCGATGAAAGAGAAATAAAAGACCTGAAAGACGGAGAACTTCTCGATTGGGTAAAGCCGAAAGAGATAGTATTTCACGCAAACAAGTATAAAATAGACGGAACGGAAGCGGCTGTACTTGCGGTGTCGGATTATCCTTTGCGTGTAAAGAACGCTTGGGGAGCGGAGCTGTTTAACATACCTAACACAAAGGTAGTAATGCGAGTAAAACCCGTAGATAAGTTCAAAGCGATTCGCCGTATAGACAAGTGTATAGGCGAAATGGAAACTAAGCAAATCATCTCGGAAAAAGCAAGCGATATAAGCAGCGCGGAAGTACACCGTGAAACGATGGACGCGTTATTGGACGCGTTGCAGACGGAGAACGAGAGTTTGTTCGACGTTACGCTGACTGTTACGGCGTATGATTATAACGGCGGCGGCAATTACAAGCGCGAGACTCGCAAAAGAATGCTTACGGGTAACTTTCGTCCGTCTACGCTTTACGGCTTGCAGATAGAAGGCTTTAAGTCGTCGGCTGTATCTCCGTTGACTACGCTTAAAAGCCACGAGCGCGGTTTAAACAGTTCATCGCTTGCGGCGGCGTTTCCGTTCGTGCGCACTTTTGTAATGGACGACGGCGGAATACTGCTCGGCGAGAACAATAAGAGCGGCTTTCCGTTTATATTCAATATCTGGAAGCGCGGAAACTTGTATCAGAACAGTAATGCGTTCATCATCGGCAAGTCGGGGAGCGGAAAATCGTACTTTCTGAAAAACCTTGTTCTGAACGAATGGGCGAACGGAACGCGAGTAATTATGCTCGATCCCGAAGCCGAGTACCTTGCGCTTACAAGGAATTTATACGGTAACGTAATAAACGTGGGCAATGCGCGAGAGGGAAGAATAAACCCGTTTCATATCTACAAGATACTCACGGAAGACGGAAAGCCCGCGGACAGTAAAGTTACGTTCAACACACATCTTAAAATGCTCGAATCGTTCTTTAAGATAGTGCTTGCGGACGCTCCCGTAGACGTTATAGAGCTTATAAACAACCTGACCGTCGAAACGTATGAGAGAATGGGTATAACCGAAAATACGGACTGTTCGGAGTTTCCCGCGGATTACTTTCCGCTTTTCTCGGACTTGCTCGAAACACTGCAAAGCAAAGATATATCGAAAGCGGACGAGCTTACGAAAAGGGATATGCGAACGGCGGAACTGTACTTGCAGAAGTTTGTAAACGGCAGATATTCGGATATATGGAACGCGCCGAGTACGCTCAAAGTAAACGCCGACCTTATAGATTTCGATTTTCAGTCGCTTTTTGCGAATAAGAACAATGTCGTGGCAAATGCGCAGATGCTACTTGTGTTCAGATTTATAGAGCAAGAAGTTATAAACGCGCGAGAGAAAAACAAGAACGGTGCGAATTTGCGGACGCTTATAATTGCCGACGAAGCGCACTTGTACATAGACCCGAAATTTCCTATTGCGCTCGACTTTTTCTATTCGATGAGCAAGCGCATTAGAAAGTATAACGGCAGTTTTATTCCTGCAACGCAAAATATAGCCGATTGGAACGCTAACGAGGAGCTTCGCGGCAAGACGAGCGCGATCATAAAGAACAGTCAGTACACATTTATCTTCAAACTCAGTGCGCCGGATATGAAAGACGTCTTGGACGTGTACCGTGCGGGCGATAGCTTTAACGACGAAGAACAAAGAATGATAATCTCTGCGGTTACAGGGCAAGCGTTTTTCGTGGGCTCGACGGAACTTCGCGCTTGCGTGAGAATACAAGCGGGAAATGTTGCACGGGACCTGTTCACTGAAGAAAGAGAAATAGGAGA